>CAYUFT010000013.1:1253-30414 GCA_964444115.1 uncultured Methanobacteriaceae archaeon | reverse complement strand
TTTATCATTTCCTCTTCAGGGGCCCGGAAATTAACAGTTAATAATCCACCTGCTCGGGATTGTAATCTTACAAATTTTTCCAGTAGAGAAACAGTTTCTCCACTTTCTTTTTTAAATATGACTTCTGGAGTTATTTCTGGCATAATGATCACGTGATTTAAATTATTTCACATCATTTAAGATTATATGTTATAGTTACAATTAAATATAATTTATCAACAATTATTATCTAAATAACTATTTCTTTTCAACCATAATATGCAAACTTATCCCAACTTTCTTGGCCATTCTTCATTTTAGAATTGAGCACCCATAATAGCCTCAAATTCAAGTTATAACTATAAAAATCTTCTAAAACCATCTTTTTTATTAAAAATTATATTAATCATCCCATCGGAATCTAACCCAAACTGGGGCCCTGGGCGAATGGTTAATAATCTCTTGGACACGTATTTCTGCTAAAAGTGGCTTATTACTAATTAATAGCTCTGAAAGAACGCTATATGGAATATCTATATCTAAGGGAGCCTCATTTTTTCTTAAAATATTCAATATATACTTACGATCCGGATCACTGAATCCCGTTCCGACTTTTCCAAAAAATTTTCCATCTTTTTGAGAATCAACGCCCCAAAAGCAATACTACCTGTACTTTTAGTAGCTCCCACCACATAAACATCAATGGTATCTTGTTTTTTTATTTTAATCCAGTTTCCTGATCTTTTACCTGGTTCATATGGTGAATGAGTTTTTTTCAAAACAATTCCTTCAAAACCAGCCCTCAGATTATCATTCAGATGTTTTTTTACATCATTTAATTCCTGAAAATCTACTAGATCAATGAATTCATCTAAATTAACTGCCTTCAAAAGAAGCGATTTACGCTCTATTAAAGGACTTTCCATAACAAATTCACCATCCCAATTTATAATATCAAATATATTATATGTGGCTGGTATTTTACGCGCTAAAATACTTATTTTGAATTTATCTTCCACATTACGTTTTAGAAGCTGTCTAAATCCTCCAGTTACGGTTAATTCACCATCTAGTATCCAGTTTTTTCCGTTTATATTCTTTTTTAAAGCAGAAACTATTTCTGGGAACTTATAAGAAACTTGAATATCTCTACGCGTCCATAATGTTATTGAATCGCCTTCACGTTGTGCAATCAATCGTTGACCATCATATTTAGGTTCTACAAGCCATGACCCATCCAAATTAACGACATTGCTTTTTAACTGAGCTAGCATAGGTTCTATCATTTTTAAACACTGTCCAGCATCTTTTCCAGTTCAGATTCAATGGATCGTGTTTCAGGGGCCTTTATTTCTTCAACTTCCAATTCTTCACCTAATGCTTTTCTTTCTATTAATTTTTTCACTTCAGCCGTGTATTCTTCCTGGTAATCGGCCCAATTAAAGTCAAAAGTCATCTTTTCAATAACTTTAACTCCTTTATCCACTAAATCTAGCGTAACTTCTGTTTCAATGATTTCTATTTCTTCAGAAGGTCGTATTTGTTGGTGATAAAGCATTTGCTTTAGAAGTAGGCCTTTGCCATATGATTCTAGCATCCCAATGTATTCGTTGGTTCGGGAAACCCATTTGACTATGGCTACTTTACCGCTTTTTTCCATGGCCTTTTTTAAAAGGAGAAAACTCTTTCCCACACCCCCTTTTTTAGAAGATTCCGTTCCAATATAGTATGGTTTAGATAAAGACACCATAGGTATTTCTTCTATTCGACAAAATCCCTGAACCTCCATCATTTTATTTCTAAAAGGTTTAAGGGATTCTAATTCTTCATCAGTGAATTTAATACATTCTCCTGCTATAAAGTATGCTTTCACAATATCTTCAGCTTTAAGTTCCTCACCATCCTTTTCACAAACTTTTTTGTATCTTACTCTGCCACAATCCGTTTTATGGACTTGATGAAAGCCCACATGCAAGTTTTCACTCGCAGCGTAAGTTCTAATAGGAATAAGAATTGTACCAAAAGATAAATATCCAGACCAAATTGACCTCAAAATAACCCCTCCTAAAATATAATTATTATTATATCTCTTTTAAGAATTATTTTTTGCTAAAATTTTAAGTTTCAATTTATTTAAAATTAAAAATAGTCTTCGTTAAACACTACTATAACGAATAATAATCTATTCAATTTGATATTTAATCAAAAATTCAATTATTAAACCAATTTAACAAATTAATTTAATAACATAATATTATCCCCATTCATCTTGGGCCAATAAATTATGCAGCCTCTTTCTAGCATGGCCATCGCAATTTTCCAGATATTTGGCCAAAAATTCATCTAAGTCATATTCAGTAGGATTATTAATTTCATCCACAATTTCTTGTGTTTTAAAAACAACTGGACCGGGAACCATTGATTCATAATCGTCATAGAATCCTCGGCCTGATTTTTCAAATTTGTCCAAGTCATAGCTGTAAAATATCATCTGCTTTCTCAACAGACCATATTCATAGATAATAGACGAGTAATCCGTTATTAAAATATCACTGCAAAGCAGCAAAGTACTTAATTGGTCATAGTGTGAGAAATCAAAAACTCTGCCCATATATGGGCCTTGCAAACATATTTTATCCAAATCTACTTTATCTGCTACGTGTGGATGGAGTCTAAGGCCTAAAACATAATTATCATCCAGCTTTGACATTAATTCCGGAATATCCAGATGAATATTTATATCTTCTGCACTCTCATCATCTCTAAAAGTAGGAGCATAAAGTATAATCTTTTTAGATGACAAGTCCGGAAAACTACTCAAAAATTCAGCTCTTTTTTCACTAATAAGATTTTCCTGGAAGAATAAATCAGTTCTAGGACATCCGATAGCAGATAATCCATCAGTAACCCCAAAAGCAGTCTTATAAACTTCCCCCATCCATCTTGAAGCTACAATAAAATGAGTAGTATTTGCATTAACTTTTATTGCCCTTTCACGTATCCATCCTTCTTCAATATCCAGACCAAATTTCTTCAGGGCCCCAGTTCCATGCCATAGCTGAACCAGACGAGTATTTTTTTTCAATTTTATAGAAGAAAATGGTAAAAAAACATTATCCATTAATATGGTCCCTGATGTGGCCATGTGATATGGTAATACAATGAACATGTAAAATAAATTTTTAAAAAGGTTTTTATTCTTTTTAAAGTTGTAATTTTCTTTAGTAACTCTTTTAAAAATTAAATTACCATTTTTTTCCTTGAAATAGTTGGCTGCTGATCCAACATTTCCTTCGGCACTTTCATCATGAGTCATGATTAGTAGTATCTTTTGTGAATTTATCGGAAAGATATAACTAAGATAAAAGAAAAGGGCCATTATATCATATGCCAAAATCTTAAAAAAAGCGCCTTTATCCAT
Organism: uncultured Methanobacteriaceae archaeon; assembly: GCA_964444115.1. Lineage (GTDB taxonomy): Archaea > Methanobacteriota > Methanobacteria > Methanobacteriales > Methanobacteriaceae > UBA349. The sequence goes on along the minus strand of CAYUFT010000013.1, from coordinate 27,014 downwards.
GATTAGCCTCTTTATGTTTTTTATCTTCTTTAAGACCTTTTGATGAATCTTTAGCCTTTTTTAAAATCAAATCCACTATCACTGATGAAGCATGGCCCTTATCAAAGTTTGTAAACTTATCTAAGAATTTCATATATTTTTCTTCATAATCCATGAAATCATGATTTTTAATAAATTCCAGCAAATCTTGACTATTTCTGACTACCGGGCCCGGAAATTCTTCAAATATATCAAAATAGAACCCTCTCAAGTTATCACGGTAATTTTCATAATCATAGGCATAAATTATCATGGGCCTTCTTAGTAAGGCATAATCAAACATTACTGAAGAATAGTCCGTTATTAAATAGTCAGAGATTAAGTACAGCTCCTGTATGTCCCCTAAATGATCGCATTCATAGACAAATCCTGCATATTTACTCCAATCTAGTGAGTCTTTAACCAGATAATGTAGTTTAATTAGAATAATATGAGTATCACCTAGTTCTTTTTGTAAGAGATCCAAGTCTATTTTTAAAGAGAACTTGTATATTCCATTCTCATAAAACTCATCATCCCGCCAGGTGGGTGCATACAATATGATTTTCTTATCCAGAGGAAGGTTATATTTATTTTTAATCAATTCTATTGATTTTTCATTATTTTTATTAAATAAAATATCGTTTCTTGGAAAACCAGTTTCTAATATTTCCTTTTCAAAGGCAAAGCAAGACTGGAATTTCTCAGTGGTGTATTCACTCTGTGAAATTAAATAGTCCCAGGTTTTGGTATTTTCTAAGAATAATTTTTTATATTCTGATAATTCCATTCCTTCACTCATAGAAAGAACATCCATATCCATGGCCAGTTTCTTGAGAGGAGTGCCATGCCATAATTGAATATATGTAGTTTCGGGCCTTTTAACCAGGAAAGCAGGTTGTCTAGTATCACATACCCATATTTTAGCTATGGCCAAATAATATAAATACTCTAACCTAGCCCTCTTGACCTTTTTAGCATTCCCAGGGATTTCTAAACTCAAATCCTCCACAGACCATATGCATTTAAACTCTTTATCCAATCCCTGTTTAATCATTTCTTCATAAACATATTTAGGATTACTGGAATAATTTCGTCCCACATTACTCTCAAAGAAGATTACTTGACCATTTACGGGTAAAACTTTTAAAAAAATATGATATATGAAAATAATAGTTTTCTTAATGATCTCTCGGGCCTTCATACTAACTCCTTAATTAAAATATGATTATTTAATAGATAGGTTTGCTCAGTAATTAGTTTAAATATTTTATTTTTTAAATATGATTTGTTGAATTAAAATAAGACTATTAGTTCAATTGGTGAACATGTATTTCAATTCAAATGGTAGCAACAGTTAATTTTCTTCTAATTCTTATTTTATAGTGTTTTTTTCTAGTTTTTACGAGCAGCTACTTTATCTGTATCTTTAAGTTCCAAAATCTTATCAATTACTCTTTTGGAAGCTTTACCATCATCATATCTGACATATTTATCCTTAAAAGCGCCGTATTTAGACTTATAAATTTCAGAATCGTATTTTTTAATATCTTCAATTAATTCTTCCGTTTTTTTGGAAATAGGCCCTGGTATCTCTTCTAGCACATCAAAATAAAATCCTCTGAGTTCATCCCTATATGATTCCAAATCATACATGAAAAAGAACATTGGCCTGTTTAAAATACAGTAATCAAACATTACTGAAGAATAGTCAGTTATTAGCATATCTGAAACCAGATAAAGGTCAGATATGTCTTGATCTGCTTCAAAAGTGTATACAAATCCAGCATAATCAGACCAATCAATATTTTCTACCACCAAATAATGATATTTGACAATTATAACATAATCCTCCGCCAGATTTTCCTTTAATAAATCAAAATCTAATGCTGTGACAAATTTATATATACTTTGCCGGTGAAACTCGTTGTCTCTCCAAGTAGGGGCATAGAGCAATACTTTTTTGTCCTTAGGGATGCCCAATTCTTCCTTTAATTTTTTTATGTCCTCTTGGTTATTATTATTGGTTAAAACGTCATTTCTAGGATATCCATAAGTCCATATCTCCTGGAAGCTGGAGAATTCATCACCAAAGGCAAAGGCCTTTTTAAATATCTCACTAGAGAATTCATTTTGGGAAAGCAAAAAATCCCATTTTTGAGTATCATTATATAAATTACGCTTGTAATCAGTTATATCCATATTACCTGCCATGAAAACATCACCCATATCCATTCCAAGCTTTTTAAGAGGTGTTCCATGCCAAGTTTGTATATAATAACCTTGATCTCTTTTTTTGATAGAAGGTGGGTCCCGGGTATCAAATACCCATATTTTGGCCCGAGCCATATTATAATAATAAGATAATCTGCTCCTTTTTATTTTTTTAGCCTTGCCTGGAATTTCAGTATTAGTATCTTCCAGTACCCAAATACATTCCAATTCCTTATCCAACCCCATTCTAATCATTTCTTCATAAATGTGTTTGGGATTTCCACTGTAATTACGGCCCATATTGCTTTCAAAGATAATTAAATCATTTTTTACAGGTAATTTCCTGAAAAGAGCATATCCCGGTAGAATAATATAATTTTTAATAAATTCTTTAATATTTCCACTCATAATACCACAATTATTGATCTAATCAAAATATAAATTATTAAAAGCTAATAAAACCCATTTAAAGTATTAATTTACCTAAATTATAAATTTACTTGAAATATAGATTAATTAACCACTAATAACATAATTTAAATAAGCTATAAAATATATTTTTATTTGTTTTAAATCTGGAAGGATAATCTATAAAGAGGTTATCATTAGATAATATTAATTATTAAAATAACTATTTATAAACTCTAACTAATTAATATATTCAAAAAATAAGCTCCAAAGTATAAAAAGGGATTAAAAATGAAAGATGAATTAATTATTGATTATACTGATGATTTATTGCTCAAATTCAAGGTTGCCAAAGAGATTAAAGTCCAGAATATAATTGTTGACATTTTTGGAGAAAAAAAATCCTTTGATGTGATCAAAAAGGATGACTATTATACATTTAATTTACCTAATTCTCTATTTAAAGAAGGTAGAACCGGGATAATTAGCTTCTTTTTTTCTTTTATTAATAAAAAAGGTCAGAGCGAACTTACTAATTTTGCAAAATTTGAAAAATTCAAGATGTTGAAGGGTTCTGTGAAAAAAATTGCAGATAATTTTATTATTCCCCATCAAACATCAAAAAGAAACTTTATTTTAGTCGTTACCCCTAATTTAAAAGATTTCAAATGGACCCGGGATAATGATTTAGCATCCATTAAATACCATGAAGAAACCATGACCTTGCAGGGAAAACTAATGACCTATTTATTGCCAGTTAGAAGATTAGAATTGGCATTAGAAGGGAGAGAATTCTCAAAATTTACATTTCCGGTAAGTTATAAAAAAATTGGAAAGTATCACGACACCTTTGAGCTTTCATCCCAGATGATAATTGATTCTAAAGTGAAAGAGGACGTTTATGATTTTTTCATGTATCTTTATCTGGATGGGTATCCAGAACCCATTAAAATGCGGTTTGGTAAAACCCGATTTATAAAAAGAAGAGGTATGAAAGACCATGTTCTCAAATATGATAAAGAAACATTATTTATTTCACCATATCTTACTTTTTCCGGGACAAATATATCCTTGCGCATTGAAAGAATTGATAATAGCATTCTCCAAGGTATAGAACATGTTAAACCAGATAAAAATAAAGAAATCTGGGTAATTGGAGAGCGACCCTATAAGGCACAGGATACTGGAAAGGCATTTTTTGAATATGTGCGGAAGAACCATCCTGAAAAGGATGCATATTATATAATCGATTTTGATTCCCCCGAATATGAAAATGTAAAACATTTAGGGAATGTTATAAATTTTAAAACAAGAGAACACTTTGAAATATGTTTAAAGGCCACTCATTTCTTTGGATCACACCATATTGATTATCTCTACCCTTTGCGGAACAGAGAATTCATGTCTAAAATTAAGGCCAAAAAAATATTCCTACAGCACGGCGTTTTAGGAGTAAAAAATCTTAATAAGATATATTTAAACCAGAAGGAACAATTTGACGCAGATATATTCATTGTAAGTACAGAAAGAGAAAAACAAATCGTTATGGAAGATTTAGAGTTCCCTGAAGAACAAGTAAAACTAACTGGTTTATCTAGATTTGATTCCTTATTTGCTGATGATCTTGAACTTAAAAAACAAGTACTGATAATTCCTACCTGGCGTGATTGGCTCCAAAACATAGATCTATTCCTAGAATCAGAGTATTTCAAAAAATACCAGAGCTTAATTTCCAATAAAGAATTTTTAGATATGTGTAAGCAAAATGAAATAGAAATCGTCTTTTATTTACACCCCAACATGCAGCAGTACAGCTCATTTTTTACCAGTAATGATGTCAAAATGGTCTTACAAGGCGAAATTGACGTTCAAAAATTAATAAAAGAAAGTATGGTAATGATTACCGATTATTCCAGTGTTGCTTTTGATTTTTCTTTTTTAGATAAGCCTGTAATTTATTATCAGTTTGATCAGGAAAGGTTTCTGGGAAAAGAAGGTTCCCATCTTGATTTAGAACGAGAATTGCCCGGAGATATAGTCAGTAATGAAGAAGACCTGATTAATAAATTCCAGCAAGTTATAAAAAATAACTTCCAAATATCTCCTGAAAATCAAAAAAGAGTGAATAAATTATTGAAATATAAAGATACTAAAAATTGCGAGCGTATTTATAATGAAGTTGAGAATTACAATGTTAAACTCTCTTTAACTCAAAAAATTAGATCTGCAGAGAAATATAGAAAAGGATATAACTTCTTTAGAAGAAGTAAAGTTTATTTCCCCATAATGAAAGTTCTCTATAAACTCTTTAAGTTATTGCCCTTAAAAGAAAGATACGTTTTCGAAAGTGGAGTAGGAGTACAGTATTCTGATTCTCCTCGAGTGATATATGAAGAATTATTAAAAATCAAGCCCGGTGCCGAATGTGTATGGTTTTATGATAAAACCTCTTTCATCCATCCCATGAGCACTAAAGTCGTAAAGCGGTTATCACCAGAGTACTATTACTATTTGGCCACATCAAAGTACTGGATAAATAATCAAAATTTTCCCACCTACATCACTAAAAGAAAGAAAACGACTTATCTGCAAACATGGCATGGAACACCTCTAAAAAAGATGTTGTTTGATCTTAAAGAGGTCCATGGTCGGGAAAAAGGTTATATTGAACGTGTTGAGAATGCTAAGAACCAGTGGAGCTATTTGATTTCGCAAAATAGCTATGCCACCAAGCATTTTAGAACTGCATTTAGATATGATGGGCCTGTTTTAGAAGAGGGATATCCTCGTAATGATATTCTAGTTAATAACCCTGAAAAAGACCTAATAGTTAATAAAATTAGAAATACATATTCCATACCCCGCTCTAAAAAAATAATTCTCTATGCTCCCACATTTAGAGATACTAAAAAAGTTGAAAAAAAATTTGAAACAGACATAAAAATAGATTTTAAAAAGTTTAGTGAAAAATTCGGGAACGAATATGTTCTTTTAATGCGCATGCACGTTACTATGAGTTCTGATATTGAAATACCCGATGAATATAAAAAAAATATTATAAATGTGTCTTCATATCCTGATATACAAGACCTATTTTTAATGACTGACATACTAATAACCGATTATTCATCAGTCATGTTTGATTATGCAGTTTTAGAGCGGCCCATTTTGTTCTATGCTTATGATTTAGAAGAATATCAGAATGATATCCGGGGTTCATACTTAGACTATGAAAAAGAAGTTCCAGGTGCAATTGTTAAAACTCAAAAAGAGCTTTTTGAGGCCATAAATAACATTGAAGATATTAAAATACAATATAAGTCAAAATTATCAAAATTCAAACAAGAATATGCTCCATTTGATGATGGTAATGCTGCAAATAGAATTGTAAAAAAAGTCCTATTGAAATAGGGCCCATAGAATAAGGTCCAATAAAACTAATTAAAATACTATTCAATAGGCATAATGACCTAATTATTCAATAAGATCATGTAATTCAATATTTTTAATTTAAGTGTGGATTAGATGGTAAAATTTTAAAGGATGATAATATGAAAACAATAATTATTCCAGTTAATACTCTGGCTGAGAAGCGCGGGGGATTAGTAAAAGCAGTTGTTCAAAAGGCCAACCTTTTGAGTCAAGAAAAGAACTACGAAATAATTATTTTAGTATTATCCTATCAAAAACATTTGGCTGAAGTAGTAATGAATATGAAAAATAAAGGGAAACTAGCCGAGGAAATCGAAGTTATAAATGTTATTCAGTACCTAAATCCAAATCCATCCCATAAAATACAAAAACTAAAAATAGATGAAAAAAAATTGACAAAAATCAAAGCCGGGAAAAATTACAGGTTTTATGACAATGGGACCTATGTAATGGCCAAAAATACGAATCTTGACAATGGTCGGCTTGAGTTTATTGATTATTTGCATCCTGGCAGAATAAGATATCTTAGGGAAGAATATGATTTTAGAGGCAATTTAGCCAGATATGTGGAATATAGAAACAATAAGGCCACCATGCACCGATATGTGGATAAGAATAAAAAATGCTTTTTAACTGTATGGATTGATGAAGATACGGGAGAATGGCTACGAGCTATTAATTTCAACACCGGAAAAGAATACATCGGTATGAACAAATTTTACATAGATATAATTAATCAAATTGTTCAAAAATTTGAAAATCCAATTATTTTCAGCTTATTTAGTGAAAATCTAAAAAATATCCCTGAAAAAGGAAAAAATCTAGATTATATCATCTCAAATCTAGATCCAAGTATAAAAAAGATAGCATCACTGCACAATACCCATTTATCAAAGCCATATAATGACAAAGACAAAATTCAGTCTAATTTTAGGGATTTATTTGAAAAATTCAAATTTGACCGAATAGTAGTTTTAACTGACCAGCAAAAAGAGGATATTCAAAGCGTATTTGATCTCGATATAAAAGTAATTCCTAATTTCCACGACTTTTCAGCTTTGAATGAAAATGTTGAAAAAGATATCAACAGAATAATCATGATATCCCGTATTGATTCCAAAAAAAGGGTGGACTTGGCCATTGATATTATGAAAATAATCTCTGAGAAGGATCCTGATTTGTATCTGGACTTCTATGGATTTGGATATAAAAATTCCTTAGAAGAAGAGATACATATTAAAGTTGAAGAATATGGCCTTAATAATTTTAATTTTAAAGGATTCACCTCGGATGTGCATCAAGAAATCAAGAAATCCGGTATGAGCATCTTGACCAGTGAAACCGAAGCATTCCCCTTAACTATAATGGAAAGCATTGCCCTCAATGTGCCCTGCATATCTTTTGATATAAAATACGGGCCGAAAAATATGATCATTAATGGAAAAAATGGATATTTAATTAAAAAAGGCAATATTGAAGAATTTGCCGACAAAATACTTGAATGTAAAAAAAGATTAAAGAATGGTGAATTTGATAATATTCAAAATACTGTTTTGGATGTTTCTAGTGATAAAGTAAAAAAGCAATGGATAGAGCTATTTGAAAGCATATAATTTATTTAAAAAATAATAAATTAATAAAAGTAATAGAAATTGATATAATTGGATATATCTGAATATAATGGATATAAATTAAATATTTAAGTCAATATAATACCCATTAAATAAAGATCATGTTAAAAAATATTTACAAACTTAGCTATCAAACTCTTCAATGAGTTTATGCGCATACTCCCAGTCGTTTTTATCATCTATTTCTGTCCATTTTAATCCATTGGTATAGAAATAATCAATATTAGATTTTTTACTCAAATTCTTATAAGCTAAATCATAATAGTTTTGAACATCTTCGGCCACCAATTCGCCTAAAATAGAATTAAACAAAGGTAAATCATCTTTAGATACTTTGGATATTCCTATAAACTCTCCAGAAGATTTTTCTATATTAATATTCTTTCCGATTTCCATTATCTCGTTATTTTTAATTCTTAACTTGAAAGACTCATCATTTAGTTGTTTATGATTATCAACTACCAAAGCCGTTTTATTGAGTGAAGTTAAGCCCGAGATTATTAATTCATCAACTACATTATCTCCATTAATGATTATTATATCATCATCGAGATTGCTCGTTGCTAATTTTACAGAACAAGAAGTGTTCGTTTCAGAATATCTCTTATTCTGTACCGTAGATATTTTAACCGAATACTTATCTTGTAGATAGTCAATTTTTTCCATTACTTTTTCTTTTTTGTGTCCCACAACTATGATAAACTCACTAATTCCACCAGATATGCAGTTTACCATCATGCGTTCCAGTAAAGTTATATCCCCAATTTCAAGTAAAGGTTTAGGAATATCTTTGGTTAGTGGCATTAGTCTAGTGCCTGTTCCGGCTGCTAATATTATTGCTATCATTAAATCACCTTATAAAAAATTTATATTATTTAATAAGTTTAATACTATAACTTAATCCATTTCATCCCATAATTTCTTAAAAGCTATTTTAGGAGGTATAAGGTTCACCATAACATCATATACAAAATTTACAATCACACTGTTGACTGAATTCTTATCACAAAGTTCTTTGATAGCCATTATGGAATTCTTACCTTCGAATAGTATGCCTGATGCCTTTTCATCAACTACAATTCGTTGACCATATAACATTCCCAGAGTATGATTTCTGCTTTCACGGGATGTGGAAGTTAAAACCAGGTCGCCAAATCCACAATAATCATCCACAGTAGATCTTTTACCGCCCATGGCCTCAATTATATCTTTAGTTTCATTGAATCCTTTAGTTAAAACAGCGTAGCGAGCATTATCATTGATATTCATTCCTTCACAAATACCATAAGCAATGGCATTTATATTTTTTATTACACCACAGCATTCAGTTCCAATGATATCTTCATTAACTTTAACATTGAATTTATCAGTAGTTAAAACTTTTTTTACTAAATCAAGATTCTTTGAATTATTAGATGATATATTGGCTGCCGTAAACAAGGAAAGGGCAATTTCAAAAGCAAAATTAGGACCTGAAAATACAACCGGAGATCTGTCAAAATATTCGGCTATTATTCCACTCATAGTCTTTAATGAAGGATATTCTATCCCTTTTGCAGTGCTTACCAATATACAATTATCCGATATGTGTTTAGATATCTCTTTTAATGTGGATCGAATTCCGGATGATGGAACACATAAAAATAGAATATCAGAGGACCCAATAGTTTCAAAATCATTTATAGGAATAATATTGCTAGCTAATTTTAAATTAGGATAATATTCACTGTTATATCCAGTTTTAGAAATCTCTTCTGCAACTTCTCTACGCCTAGCATACAAATAAACAAAATCCACATTAACTGAAATAAGTTGAGCGATGGCAGTTCCTAATCCACCCGCCCCAATAACAGAAACTTTTAAACTCATTAAATCGCCTCAAACAATAATACTAATAAATTCAGGATAATAAATTAACTTCATAATTTCTATTATTAATCTAAGTTAAGTATTTTTAAATATTTCATTTTTTAAATATTTTTTTAAATATTTGCTTAAATGGCATAATTTTTAAAATAGAATATTCTAGGCCCATATTTCTAAAAATATGTGTTAAATAATCTATTTTAAGCTATATTAAACCATAATATAATGTTAAAATAAAAAATTCAATTATTTCATAATTAATCATATATAATGAATTAGAAAAATTAGATAAAAAAATATTTAAAATTATGTTAAAAGATTTATTTTAATCATATTAACATAATAGCGATAACCAAAAGAAATTCGGGCATAGCTTTCCACAACATTATAGCAATAGTTGTTGGCTATGTCTGCATAATTTTCACGAGTAAGAGAATTATAGGTAATAGAATACATGGAGCCAACACCATTATTTTTGGTAACCATTACTTCTAATGGCCTATACATATTCTCAAAGTAGTTATTCTTAATGGTTAAATCAATTGCACCGCCTGCGAGTATTCCCCGATAATAATGAGAGTTTTTGACCACATTAGCGATGTAATTATTAGTAATTACTACATTTCTCCAGTTAAGCACATGTATAGGGTCACTTCGCGTATTAATAATTCTATTATTTTTAATAGTTATCCAAGTGTGATAAACTTGACCTTGCTTGGGAACGTATTTACCATTTGTTGACCATTGAGAATATTTATGAGATCCTATTGCTCTATCAAGACCATAAAATAGATTATTTTCGATCAAAATATTATTATTAGGCGTCTTATCTGCACGGGACCAAATATTATTAAATCCTTGAGTATTCTTGTCAGGAATATCCAGATTAACAGCTTCACCATTAAGCACTGCTGAACGTTTAGAGCTTATGAATTTACAATTACTGATTTTCATCCCATTGATGGCATCTACTTCAATGAAATGACCAGTATACATGTTTCTAAAAGTAATTCCTTGTATTTGGATATTTTGACCATGCCCACAGACAATCGCCGTGCTTTTATTAATATATCTCATATTAATGACCACATTACCCCGGCCAATAATATTGACATTCTTCACACCATTATATCCAGAATAAGCATTCTTCTTTTTTATTTTACTGGGTTGTACTAATTGGAACATGGATTTAGCAGCTTTATACTTTCTAGTTCCAGTTGTGGTTCCTTTATTGATCACGACGCCATCTTCCAATATTAAATTCACATTAGATGGAATAGCGACTGAATTAGAAATATAATAAGTTCCTCGTTTCAGAATTAGTGTTCCACCGCCATGCTTTTCAAAGTATTGCATGTAAGAAAGCATAGTATAGTAGTTTTTCGTGTATTTATTGTAGGTAGTATACTTCAAAATTTTCTTATTACATGGTTTGGTGTATGGCGTGATAGAATATGTCCTTTGGCTGGATGTATTTACCTGAGGTGTTGTTTGTGTATAATCTATCCCATAAGTTGAATTATTTATAGATATTGAATCCTGTGCATAAACCGGTACAGTAGCAATAGCTAAGATGATAAATAATAACATTAAAATTTTTGATTCTATTTTCAAATCAATCATAATGATAGTTTTATAAAGATTCTTATATACTTTATTTTATTATAATGATAAAAATTAATATCAATTAAATAAACAATTTGTCATGATAGAATACAATACATGAAATATTATAATACATCTATGGATTGAAAAAAGCCTTCATTTTATTAATCGAAAAATTATATGCCACATTCTAAAGTTTATTTTAGGTGATTATAGTTCTACCATCTTCAAATATTCATCTGGATGATTTTGTAATATTCCCAATTATTAGATCGGCATAAAATTTCAAATTATATGAATTATTTATAGAGATTTTCCAAATTATTAAAAGAACCATAATATTTTCAAAACCTTTAATTAAATCAATACCATTTATCATTCGTGATAAGTTATTTTCATTATTCAAGCTCCTTTTCCAATTCTAAAACATTAATTCCATTATTTCTTTCCAGATGTTCCACAACTAGATGGTAAATATTATCAAAGCTTTCATCTTTAATAGTATGATAATTCTTTTTTTCGTGGATGTGTATATGACAATACCCATGAAAATTATCTATACGTATACTTTCAGGCATTATAACCATAGACCATCCTCTTTTACCCTTGATCCAATATATTTGGTTATCTAGGTGGAAATTTTCACTTTTCATTGCTTAAAATTATTATATCAAATTTTATAAATAATTTTTTGAAAATATATTTTATTTAAAAGGAAATAATAAATAATTCATCCTTCTTTACCAATAGGCCTCAAAAATAGAGCCAATATTAGACCTAAAAACATGAAGAGAGACACTGCATCCATTGCATATCTCATGGCTGTTGTAATAGTAATATTTACCATATTAGCAGCACTGGATGTTTGGTTTTTCAATTGTTGTACATTCGTCGTCCCTAGTTTTTCAAAATAAAAGCTAATATTTTCTTTAAACTGTTGCTTGGTGATTTGATCCGGATAAGTAGTATCTATAGCAGTGTAAAGGCCACTAATGGCCCCCAAAATTAATATTACTCCAATGACTGCAGTTCCCATAGATGAACCCAAATTAGCTCCCGTGGACATGAATCCTGACGCATCAGCTTGTTTTTTATCGCCAGCACTGGTAAGTATCACATCCGCGGTTAGGGGTATGGACAATCCCAGACCTGCACCCAAACAGAACATACCTGGAACTAAATCAATGAGTTGAGTGTATAAGCTGAACTGAGATCTAAGAATAATAGCTCCTAATAATGCCACTGAAAATCCTAAGGTAATAATAGTTCTGTGGGAAAGCCTTCCTGAAATTTTTGAGGCAATTATAGAAAATACAAGTAACCCCACAGTAAGTGGCATTAAAATCAGTCCGGTGGTAAATGCATCAGCACCAGATACTGTTTGCAGGAAAACAGGCATGATAAAAACAGTTCCAGCAAGTGCCAGATTCATTAGGAGACGTGTGCTGGTTCCTAACGTGAAATCCCTATTTTTAAGTAAATGGACATCAAATAATGGTATTTTCTTTTGAGCAATTCTCCTTTTTTCATAGAAATAAAATATGATTAGAATTAAAACTCCGATACCCATACAGTAAGGAGCATAAGCCCATGTTTTAAAGGAGTTAAGTAACAAAACACCCAATACCAATACCACTATACCTACCGCAGAAAGTATAGCTCCCAATACATCGATATCTGAACGTTCCATAATTGGTTTGAAGTATTTAATATGCCCCGAATAAGCCAGAATTGTTAATATAATAAGTAGTTCTAGGCCAAAGCCCCACCTCCAACTAAAGAATGTGGTTAAAAATCCCCCAAATAATGGGCCAACAGCAGCAGCCACTCCGGCCATGGCAGTCCATATGGCCAGAGCAAAAGTACGGTCATTACCATGGTAAGTTCCAGTAATGATAGATGCTGTAGCAGGAGTCATTAAAGCAGCACCAATACCTTCTAAAATAGACCATCCGATGAGTAACATGAATGGGTTAATACTCAAAGCAGCAATAGTAGTTCCAATACCATAGATAGTGGCACCAATCAGAAATGTACGTTTTTTACCCATTACATCTTGGAGTTTTCCACCAATTAACATTAGTGCTGCCATAGTGAGTGCATAGATAGCAATTATAAACTGAATAGTACTTACAGTTGTATTTAAGTCTTTAACCAAGGTAGTTATAGCCACATTCATAAATGTAGTATCTAAAGCAATTACAAAAGCTGAAAGCGAAACAACAATTAATGTAATCCAACCGATTTGAACTTTTTCTTCCATGAAACATCCTCTAATTTTAGTATAATCCTTTGGAATATAAAAATTGCGTTTTTATTGCGAAATTTTTATTTTTGAAGATTTTTAAAGATTTTAATACATACATAGAATAATATTCATTACTTGTTTTAAATAACCATTTAACTAGTGAATTTAATTTTTAAGTTGTATTAGATATTTTTAATTTTTATTTGTGAGGAATATCACAAAAAATATATGGAAAAACTTTTTTTGGATTAAAATATTGCCTTAAATAACTGATAAAAACATTATGCAAAATTAATTGATTATTTTTGAGAGATTAATCACCAAAGAATTTTTTAATTTTAAGTATTTGTGACATTGTATTTAATAACAAGTGAAGTTAACTAATTAATCCGGAAAGGGGTGATTATATTGAATAATATGATAATAATGATGTCATTTGTTTTAGTTTCTTTAATTTTAATTAATGCTGCAACCGATATGGTAATTATGCCTGACCAAGTAACTCCGACCACATCAAATCCCCCTACAAATATGGATAATAATACCAATCAATCTGAATCCAGCATCGTTCCGGACATCGCGAGTAACAATATTATAACCGAAAATTCTGAAAAAATTACTGCTACTAGTGCACCAATATTAACTGTTGAAGCGAGTATGAATTTTGAGTCAAATGAAACTCCAAATACACAATACGAAGCCCCTTCTAATGATAATCCACTAATGGAACCAAACAATGCAACTATTGATAATATTACTGAAGATTCTGATGAAGAGGAGGAAGTAATACCTCTCGCAGATATTAGAAGTAGCAATGATTTTGATTAATTTTGATTAAAATAATAATTAATATTTTTTTCTTTTCTTATTTCTTATTTTTATTTGTAAGATAAATGCAAAATTTTTTTCTTTTGTAAATCTAGTTAAAAATTTAAAAAATCCATAATTTACAGCAACACATTCACTTTGAAATTGAATTACAGAATCCGGATATAAAAAGAATTAAAGATTAAATATTCTGATTTTCGAAATTATATTTTTAAAAGCAAAATTTATTTTCAGATTGATTTTAATCCTTTAGAAAACTTATTAAAAATTTTAAAATAGAAAATTAATATAAAATTTCACCAAATACTTTAATATCATGACATTTATAAGATATTCAGAAAATTATATATAAAAAATAGTTTATAAGATATTCAATATTTCAGCATAACCCGAAAAGAATGGTTTAGTGCATTATTTTAAGATAAATATAAACCAGAAAAGATTAAAAATAATAAAATTTATTCGAGGATTTTAATGTCAAAATTTTTGCTAGTAGCTATGGTCATTGTCCTAATTTTTGGATCCTACTTTTATATATCGACTCAAACTGGGCTTGTGGAGCCAGTGGGACGTTTAGCCCTGGTTAAACTAGCCAATCCAGATATGTACCCTAATCACCCCCATGCAGTATTGTTAAGCCAGTATGCAGAGAAAAGAGGCTCAAAATGTGCATTAGTGGTTCATTTTGCAGGCGATTCTAATTATCGTCAATTTAAACAAGGCAATGTGACTATAATTGAGCTGGCCATGGTAGATCCTAATGGCCTGCGTACAGACATTAGCTGGACCGAAGTTATCAGCACATTCATATTTGGGCCAGATTACAGCAAATATCATTACCGTGCAGATGGTATTGAATTTGATAATTTGGATGATGCATTGGCTTATGTAAATAAGGTGGGGAAAAAACATGGCCAGGAAGGACCTATTCCTATGGTAAACCATGGAAATGTAAGAACTGGTGGAATTTTCATAAATCCTGGATGCGGATTCCCATTGTATGTACAAATTGTCTGGAAAGAATATGGGCGTTTTGCAGCCTATTACTATATTGCTAAAGGCATTATAGATCCTTATTTCAATAATCCTTACGCTCTTTACGAAATAAGCCATGCTTCCAGCCTACAGAAGCTTTATAATCTAGGAGATTTAGATTACAAATAAATAACTCTCCTAATTAGAATATTATCAAATGATTAAAACTCAAAAATTATAATTTCCCATTAAAACAAATAATTTCCAATATTATGCTATTATTAAAGATAATCTTGATGATTGAATAATTAATCCAAACAACAATAAAATTAATAAACTTATAAGAAGAATATAATATATTATTGAAGCATTCAGCAGAATTATTCCGGCAATAGTACCCCTTTGATCCATGATTTTCATGGGGATTGGAGGGTATTGGAGCTGCAATTGCTGGGACTAATTAAGGTTATAAAAACTTTAATATTTTCAATAACATATTAATTAAAACTCTAATAATCAATATACTCGATTTATTCGGTTTATTGTATTAAAAATATTATTAATTACTTATTTTTTTACTTGAGATTTAATTCATTTTAAATAGTTTAATCAAAACAACAGAATGGGAAAAAACTTACTTTAAAAGATTTATTTAGTAATCTAAACAAATAATTATCTAAATATTACAGATTTGGAGATAAAAATGTTAATTGGAGTTATATCAGATACTCACATACCCGATCGGGCTTCAGAAATTCCGGAAGTAGTTTTTAACATATTTAAAAATGTTGAAATGATTTTTCATCTAGGGGACTTAACTTCACCCCATATAAAAAATGATTTAGAAAAAATAGCACCAACATACTGTGTTCAAGGCAATATGGACATATATAATGGCCTTAATCTTCCTAAAAATAAAATAATTGATGTTGAAGGTATTAAAATCGGCCTAAACCACGGCGAAGTTTTTCCTCGGGGAGATACTCAACAATTAAAATACATTGCTATGGAATTGGGTGTTAAAGTTTTAATTAGTGGCCATACACACCAGGCTTTTATAAAGGAAATCGGAGACATTTTGCTTTTAAACCCCGGCAGTCCAACGGTTCCCCGACTTACTGATCCAACATTGATGATTTTAGATGTTAAAAATGGACAAGTTAATGCTAAAATCATCAAAATAGGGGATCCAATGTGTAAAGCACTGAATTTTGAATGCATTAAACAAATTGAATAATTTTAGCTTGAATGTATTTAATCTTAATTAATTGTTTAATTTAAATTAATAATCTTAAATCAAAAAAAGAAAATACTACATAAATAACATAAGTAGGTTCATTAACATGGGAAAACGCTGGCAAGTAGAAAAGAAAAAAGAACACTATTATAAAAGTGCTAAAAAAGAAAATTACCGTTCTAGAGCATCTTATAAATTAATTCAACTCAATAAAAAATTTAGGGTTATTAAAGATGGAGACCATGTTGTTGATTTAGGAGCTGCACCCGGAGGATGGTCACAAGTAGCCCTAGAAAAGGTGGGTGAAACCGGAACCGTTCTTGGTGTTGAATTGCAAAAAATAAAACCATTTGACGAAGAAAATTTCATTTTCATTCAAGGTGATTTTACATCATCTGAAATTCAAAAAGAAATATATAAATCCCTAAATGGAAAAACTGAAGTCATTATATCTGATGCTGCTCCTTCACTTTCTGGAATTAAAGACATTGATCGAATAAGAATCATGGATCTGGCAGATAATGTGAATAAAATAGCAGCTAATCTTCTTCAACCAAAAGGTGCACTTATTATGAAAACATTTCAAGGCCCCGAATTTCCAGAACTGCTAAAAAAAATGAAAAATGAATTTAATGTGGTCAAAACTACTAAACCAGCTTCCTCGCGAAAACTCAGTTCTGAAATGTATATCATTGGAAGAGGCTTTAAAGGATTTAAATGGATTAATGAATAATTTAAGCCAAGTTAAATTCCATATTTAATTAAAACTGAAAAGTAAAATAAAATAATATATAAAAAATAATTTTTTTAAAAGGAAATAATTTAAATTTCACTTCTTAAATCACTTAAACTCTGTTTAGCAACTTGTAATTGGTCTTTAGCAATTTTAATTCTTTCATTAATTATTGAATCTGATTTTCCAGTTGATAATGCACTATCAACATCATCAATAGCCGATTTAGTTTTCACTAATTCCAATTTTGCATTGATATAAGCTTTTTTCAGTTTATCATTACTCCCTTGATTTATATCATTTTTAATCGAATCATATTGTATTTTTAGAGCAGAATAATCAGAATTTAGTGAGGCAAGCTCATCATAAGCAGACCCACTATCTACTCCCGATGAAATTCCTTGTGAAATTTTGTCAAATCCTAAATATGCAAATAGAAGTACTGTGGCAACAATCATGATAACTCCTAAAATAGAGATGGTCATGGATGTAACCCGAAATAAGTTTAATCTTGATTTTTTCATTTAATCACCTGAACCATAATATATACAACACTATAAAATTCTAAATATGCAATTCCAGTTCATTAATAATAAAGAATTATTATCATTATTTTTAGAGTTAATTAATTTAGTCTATAGAATAATAGTTAATTAATATAATTAAAATATATCATTCATATTAATTCACTTTATAATAAAAATTTTCTGGTATTTCATTTAGTATTTTTTTTGCTCTCTAGTAAAGAATTTATAATCTAAGTATAATATATTTGACCAATGACAACTTCCGATAAAACCAAAACATCACTGGCCAAATTCGAGGAATTTTTCTCAACAAAGTACAAAGATAATGTTTTTGAAGCATTAGAAAAATATCCGGACCAGAGATCCATAGTAGTTGATTACTTGGATTTAGAAATGTTTGATCCAGATTTAGCTGATCTTTTAATTGAAAAACCCGAAGAAGTAATCAAAGCTTCCATAAAAGCCATTAAAAATATTGATCCTTTAAGAAAAAACGCAGATTTGAATATTAGGCTGGAAAATGTAACTAATAATATTCCTTTAAGATTTCTTAGAAGTAAATATATAGGTAAATTCATTTCAGTCGACGGTATAGTCCGTAAAACTGACGAAATACGCCCTAGAATTGTTAATGCTACCTTTGAATGCAGAGGATGCATGCGCTTGCACGAAGTGACGCAAAGCAGCAATATGATAACTGAGCCATCTCTTTGTTCTGAATGTGGTGGTCGTTCTTTCCGTTTACTGCAAGAAGAATCTGAATTTATGGATACTCAAACAGTTAAGGTTCAAGAACCACTGGAAAATCTTTCTGGTGGAGATCAACCACGACAAATTCTAATTGTATTAGAAGATGATTTAGTAGATACTCTTACTCCAGGAGATATTGTAAGAATAACTGGAACTTTGAGAACAGTTCGAGATGATAAAACAAAAAGATTTAATAATTTTATTTATGGTAATTATACAGAACACATCGAACAAGAGTTTGAAGAACTATTAGTTTCACCAGAAGACGAAGAAAAGATTAAAGAACTGGCTGCAGATCCCCATGTTTATGATAAAATTATAAAATCCACGGCACCATCCATCCACGGTTATAGGGATGTTAAAGAGGCCATTGCCTTGCAACTATTTGGTGGTGCTGGAAAAGAACTGGATGATAAAACTCGTCTGAGAGGGGATATTCATGTTCTTATTGTAGGAGATCCAGGTATTGGTAAATCTCAGATGTTAAAATATGTTTCTAAGCTAGCACCACGAGGTATTTACACCAGTGGTAAAGGTACCAGTGGTGTAGGACTTACTGCTGCCGCAGTTAGAGATGAATTTGGTGGATGGTCTCTGGAAGCTGGTGCGCTGGTTCTTGGAGACAAGGGAAACGTTTGTGTGGACGAACTGGACAAAATGAGAGATGAAGATCGTTCGGCTATTCACGAAGCCCTGGAACAACAAACCATAAGTATTGCTAAAGCAGGAATTATGGCTACCCTAAACTCACGTTGTTCCGTGCTGGCAGCGGCTAACCCTAAATTTGGGCGTTTTGATAGTTATAAATCCCTAGCCGAACAGATTGATTTGCCCTCTACTATTCTTTCTCGTTTTGATTTGACATTTGTAGTGGAAGATAAACCCGAAGAAGAAAAGGATAGAAGTTTGGCCCGTCACATTTTAAATACGCACAAAGAAGACAATATGCATTTTGAGATTGATCCAGAACTTCTAAGAAAATACATTGCTTATGCAAGGCGTAATATTCACCCGGTTCTTACAGACAAGGCCATGGATGTATTAGAAGAATTCTACGTTTCCATGAGAAACAATTCCATTGATGACGATTCACCAGTACCTATTACTGCCCGGCAGTTAGAAGCGATTATCCGATTATCTGAAGCCAGTGCTAAAATAAAACTTAAACCAGAAGTAGATGCAGAAGATGCCCATCAGGCCATTAAATTAACTCAGGCCTGTTTAAAACAAGTGGGAATGGATCCTGAAACCGGAAAAATTGATATTGACAAAGTAGAAGGAAGACCACCTAAATCTGAAAGAGATAAGTTAAGAATACTTCTGGACGTAATACAGGAACTAGAGGAAGAATATGGTGGACGTGCTCCTACCAATATTCTTATATCTGAGATGGCAGATAGATATAATGTAAGCGAAGAAAAGGTGGAAGAGTTTGTAAGAAACCTCAAACACAAAGGAGTAATATTTGAACCTTCCAGAGGTTACCTCAAGGTTGTATAATCCTTTTGATTTTTGAAATTTAATTTTTCAATTAAATTTTATTTTTCCGCCAAATTTCTATTTAAATTTTATTTACCCTATTTGGAGGCATTATTATGAGTGATTATGATAAATTATTAGACCGGGCCATTGAACAATTGCCCCCAGAAGTATTTGAAACTAAACGTTTCAGCGTTCCTAAAGCTTATTCTGTAATTCAAGGAAACCGAACTTTCATCCAGAATTTCAGAGAAATAGCAGATGCCATGAACCGAGACCCTCAACACTTATTAAAGTTCTTATTAAGAGAATTAGGTACTGCTGGAAACCTGGAAGGTGGGAGGGCCATCATGCAGGGAAAATTCACTCACTTTTTAATAAATGAGCGATTAGAGGATTATGTTCAAAAATTCGTTATGTGCCATGAGTGTAATAGGCCAGATACCAAAATCATCAGAGAAGATCGTATATTTTTACTCAAGTGCGCGGCCTGTGGTGCTAAAGCCCCTCTAAAAACTCTCTAATCGAGTATTATTAAAAAAAATTATAATTAAATTATTTTTAAATCGTGTATTTTTTAATTAATAATTTAAATTATAATTCCCTATTAGACTAAGGTTTTTAGTATTAAAATCTTTAATTGAGTCCTTTTTTATTGATTGAATAATATTTTAGAATGTATTGTAATTAAAATATTGATATCAAATTTAAATACGAATTTTGAAGGTAATTATTTATGTTTTGTCCACAATGCGGTAGCACCGATAAAGAAATGATTGAAGGTATTTGTAAAGACTGTTTTTTAAAGGATTTTCAATTAATTTCACTCCCTGATGAAATAGAAGTTGTGATGTGTGCTCACTGTTATTCAAATCTTAAAGAGGGTAAATGGAAAGAATTAGGACTTCCTGAAGAAGAAATTATTTATCAGGCCCTGGAAGCAGCTATTGAAATTAAAGAAATAGTTGAAAATCCAGAAATAGATCTGGAAATACTCAAAATGAGAGGTTCCATTGCAGAATGCTTGATTCAAGTTAAAGGATCCGTTATGGGTGAATCAGTAAGCCAAAAATATCATGCAAATGTTCGACTTAATAAAAGCGTCTGCCCAGACTGCAGTAAATTCAATTCGGGTTATTATGAAACAGTTATTCAATTAAGAGCTGACAAGCGCCAGTTAAATAAAGCAGAAATAGAATCTGCCGATAATGTAGTTAATGAAACGCTGACCCGTATGTGGGAAAAAAGTCGTATGGCCTATCTTGCCCAGAGGGTAGAAATGAAGGAAGGGATCGATTATTATATCGGATCCCAAAAATCGGCCCGTAAAGTTATATCTGCTTTAAAAGAAGTTTTGGGAGGAATCACCAAAGAATCTCCGCGACTTATAAGTCAAGACAAATCTACAGGAAAGGGTCTTTATCGGACATGGATTTCTCTACGCCTTCCAGAATTTCAAGTAGGCGACTTCATTGAATATGAAGACCAAATAGGTCAAGTGAAGTCATTTGATTCTAGAAAAATTATTGCAGATAACTTGAAGAATTTAAAAAGTTTCAGTGTACTCTGGAAGGAATATGAAAAAATAAAATCTCCAGCCAAAGCAAGTGAAATTAAAATAACAAGCATAACTTCAAAATCACCTACGGAAATTCAGATTTTACACCCTGAAACATTTCAGCCTATTGATTTAAGCCTTACTGAAAATTTAGTTGACTTTAAAATCGGTCAAGAAATTTTTGTTATTCAAATCCATGGAGAAATATATATACTTCCCCAATCACTGAATAATAACTAATCTACAATATTTAAAACTAATATAAATTTACAAAATATTTAAATATTTTTATCATGGTGAAAAAATGGACTTAAAATCAAAAATAGAGTTAATTACACAGGGGACACTGGAAGTAATTACCGAAGGGGAGCTTGAAGAAAAGCTCAAAAAAGAGCAACCAATAGCCTATATTGGTTATGAACCATCTGGAAAAGTCCATTTAGGTCACACCATAACTGTAATGAAAATGATAGATCTGCAAAAAGCAGGATTTAAAATAAAAATACTCTTAGCGGATTATCATGCTTTTTTAAATGGTAAAGGAAGTTTAGAAGAAATAAAAGAAGTAGCTGAATATAATAAAAAGTGTTTTTTGGCCTTAGGACTATCAACAGAAACAGAATTTATTCTAGGATCCAGTTTCC
This sequence comes from uncultured Methanobacteriaceae archaeon, assembly GCA_964444115.1. Taxonomy (GTDB): domain Archaea; phylum Methanobacteriota; class Methanobacteria; order Methanobacteriales; family Methanobacteriaceae; genus UBA349. Next base: position 4,861 of record CAYUFT010000013.1, on the reverse strand, counting down.
AAACCAAAGAAGAATATACTACAGAAGTGTATCAATTAGCACTTCTTACTACATTAGTAAGGGCTAAAAGAAGTATGGCACAGATTACAAGGGATGCAGAAGACCACAAAGTGGCCGAAGTAATTTATCCCCTCATGCAAGTTATTGATATGGTATTTTTAGAAACTGATCTGGCTATGGGTGGAATGGAACAGAGAAAAATACATATGCTGGCCCGGGAAAACCTGCCCCGTATTGGAAAAACCGCTCCCGTATGTTTGCACACACCATTACTACATGGAACTGATGGTTCTGAGAAAATGTCTTCTAGTAAAGGCAATTTCATTGCCATTGATGATTCCCCAGGAGATATAAAGAAAAAGATGAAGAAAAGCTACTGTCCTGCAGGAGAAGTAGAAGGAAATCCAGTTATTGAAATGGCCAAGCACTTTATTTTCCCATTTATTGAGAAACTGATAATTAAAAGACCTGAAAAATTCGGGGGAAATCTTGAATTAGATTATTCTGAACTGGTTGATATGTACTCTCAGGAGAAATTACATCCATTGGATCTTAAAAATGCAGTTACTGATTATTTAATAGAATTTTTAAATCCAGTGCGAGACTATATGGCTGAAAATTAATAAAATCAAATTATTAAATTATAATTTAACCAGAATAGTTAAAAACATGCTATTTTAATAGATGAATCCATTAAATAGAATAAAAATTTAAAAAAAAATTAAAAAAAAAATGAAATTTTTAAATTTAAATTCATCAGGTGATAATAATGCTATATGAAATGAGAATTCCTCCAGGAGTAACAGAAAGAAACATGGCTGAAATAATTACCAATTACGAGGTTGATTTGGCCCACACTGACCACGGACCTGTGCTAAAAGGAGAAATGGAAGAGTTGGAAAAAGTTAGGGAATATATGGTTAAATCACTAAATAAAAGAATTGAATTATTTGAAGGACGAACCAAACCATCAAAAACAGAATAGTTTTATAAATTTTTTATAAACTTATTTTTTAAAAAAAAATAATTATTTTTAGCGATGTTCTATTTTATCTTTATTTAATTAATCTACTATCCCCTCAACACAAATTCCTAAATAAGGAGCTAATGCTTTTTTTATGTCATGGTGAACCAGATTTGACCCATTATTGGCATTAATAACCAGAAAATTTTCTTTTTTATGTTCTTTCAAAGAATTTTCCCCTATTTTCCTATAATTATCACTTACTTTCTTTAAAAAAGACTCATTTTCGAATTTATCAATTCCCTGACATCTAGAAACTGCAGTTTTAACATCGATATCCAAGAAAATCACTAAATCTGGCCTTTTAGAATATTTATTTATCTCACTTATCCATTCAAAAGGGCTTTGATAGGCCAGACTAGAATAAAAACAACGGTCACTGAGCATTATTTTATTATCATTCTCGAGATTTTCGCCATTTTCCAGAAGTTTATCTTTTAAAGCTAGTCTATCCGCTGCAAAAAGAAGGCCCAAAATCTTTTGAAATTCAGGTTCTGTGGCCCGAGGATTTTGAAGCATTTCACGGATTAGTACACCCACAGGAGATGAAGTAGGTTCCACAATCATTTCTACAGCATATCCATTTTCTTCAAGCCATTTTTCCAGTAGTTTTACCTGAGTAGACTTTCCTGCACCATCAATACCTTCCAAACAAATGTACATAGGATTTCATTATATATTTATATCCTAATAATTCTTTTCTTAAAGTGTATCCAAACAAACATTTAATTTATGTTTTAAATAGAATTTTAATAATGTAAAAAATATTATTTTTAAAGTCAAAATGTTTTTTTTAAATATAATTTACATTCACTTAATTTTTAGTAGATATTTATAATAAGAATCTCTTCTAAATATTTAATCAAAAACTAATAGTTTATTAAAATTTATTAAAATTAACCTTTTTGTATTAATTAAGGGGTGAATTATGTCTAAAACTAAAGTCATGGTAGTGGAAGATGAAAGTATCGTAGCAATTGACATTAGTCAGAGGCTTGATAGTTTAGGATATGAAGTCAGTGCCACAGTTTCCTCTGGTGAGAAGGCTATTGAAATGGCTGAAAAAACCAAACCAGATATTATTTTAATGGACATTGTATTAAAAGGAAATATTGATGGTATTGAAGCAGCAGAAGTAATTGGGGAAAAATTTAAGATACCTGTAGTATATCTCACTGCATATTCTGATGAGAAAACTCTCAAAAGAGCTAAATATACTGGGCCCTTTGGTTATATAATAAAACCTTTTGAAGACCGTGAATTACACAGTGTCATTGAAGTAGCTCTTTATAAAAACGAAATGGATACTAGACTTAAAGAAAGTGAAGAAAAATATAGAATAATAGTTAGTTCAATGCAGGACATACTTTTCACACTGGATTTAGATGAGCGATGCACCATGATTTCTGAAAATCAAATTAAACGATATGGTGCACATGCTGAAGATTTAATTGGTAAAACTACAACTGAAATCTTTGGTGATGATGGGAAAATTCACCAAGAAGCCAATAAAAGAGTTTTAAATGGTGAAAACATTGTTTATAACTGGTCCGTAAATATTGTTCATAAGCCAGTTTATTTCCAAACATCACTTTCCCCACTAAAAAACGCTGCAGGTGAATTAATTGGAATTACTGGGCTTTTAAGAGATATATCTGACTTAAAAAAGGCAGAAGATGCACTTTCACATGAAACAGAAGTTAATATGGTTCTGGCCAATTTAGGAAAACAACTACTAAATCCTACAGATATTGAATATATTTCAAAACAAGTATTAAAATATGCTAGAGACCTTACTAAAAGTGAGTTCGGCTTTGTAGGCTATTTAGAACCCGGTACTAGAGAACTTAAAAATTTCAGTCTTACTAAAAAAGTATGGGAAAAGTGCCATATGGATAATATTTTCGAAAATGAATTTTCATTTAATGATGTAGGAGGCCTATGGGGTTGGGTTCTGGATAATAATAAAGCCATACTTACCAATAACCCATCTGAAGACAATAGATCTGGAGGAACACCTGAAGGACATATTCCTATTAACAATTTCCTTGGTGTTCCGGCCATGTTAAATGATAAAAGAATAGGAATGATAGCACTATCTAATAGTAAAGAACATTACACCGAAAATGATTTAATAGTAGTTCAACAATTAGCCGACCTTTATGCCCTGGCAATTCATCGAAAGCTTTCTGAGGAAAAGCTGAGAGAAAGCGAAGAGAAAAACAGAGTTATTGTTGAAAAATTCCTTAAAATTGTTTCAGAAATGATGATAGAAATTAGATGATTAGTAATCAACCATCCAAGTTTCTAGGATATGATTCACTATAAAATTTAATTTTCTATAATTAATCTATTTAATAATTTTATTTTGTTTATAAGCTTTTTAATAATTCAAAATTATGCTTATTTATTGGTGAATTTAAATAATTAAGACTTTTTATCGTATTAATGATCGGAAAAAAGTATTCGACCATATTATAATTTATAACTTAACCATAGCTATTATCACTAATTATTATTTTGGAGGAGATCTCTTGAGAAATATTCCTGAACTCTTAGCACCCGCAGGGTCTATTGAATCTAT
>CAYUFT010000013.1:0-1153 GCA_964444115.1 uncultured Methanobacteriaceae archaeon | reverse complement strand
CTCTCTCGTGAACTCTCAATTGATGAAATCAAATCATTTGTAAAATCCAGTGATCTGGATCTGGAAATATTCCTTCATGGTGCTTTATGCTATGGGTATTCTGGCCAGTGCCTTCTCTCTTCATTCATAGGTGGGAGGAGTGGAAATAGAGGTATGTGTGCCCAACCATGTAGAAAACCCTATTCTTTAGTTTATGGGCCCAAGGATAATTATGGTCGGCCTCATGACCTGAATAAAGTTGATTTATCTGAAAATTTTTTGCTATCAACTAGGGACTTGGCCCATTATCCACATCTAGACATATTAGTAAAATCTGGGATTAAAAGTCTAAAAATTGAAGGCCGCATGAGATCTCCAGAATATGTGGGTATTGTGGTAGGAATATATCGAAGGGCTCTTGATAAAATAGCTGAAGGTAATTGGAAACCACTACAAGAAGATATAGAAACTCTCAAACTTGCATTTAACAGAGAATTTACATCAGGACATCTGTTGCCTAGTCCTAAAAATAATATTATGGCTCGGGAAAAACCAGGTCATAGGGGTCTTTATATTGGTGATGTGAAAAAAATCAAAGGGAAAGATAAAAAGGTGATTATTTCTTTAAGAACACTTACCATTCCTCAAAAAGGAGATGGGTTGTTTTTTGATATGGATAACGAATTGAAAAGTACTGGATTTGATCTGGATGTTGAACCCGCACTCAATGGGAAAAACCTGATAATACCAGCAAAAAAACCAGTACATACAAAGTCTAAAGTTTATTTAACCCGTAAAAATGATTTAAAAAATTTAATGCTCTCCTTTGAGTCTAAAAAAAGATTTTTAAATTTGAAAATTGAGTTTAAGGTTCTTGAAAATAATTATCCTGAGCTGAAGGCAGAATTAGTAGGTCCTAATGGAAAGATAACTACTAAAGTCAAGGCAAGTATGCCTATGGAAGAGGCCATAAATAGGCCTGTCAGTGTAAATGAAATAAAAAAACAAATCATTAAAGTGGGGAAAAAGCCATTTAATGTTATTTTCAAAAATTTAAACTACAATGGAACTCTTTTTATGCCTTTGCGAGAAATAAATCAGTTACGAAGAGATTTAATTGATTCTGTAGAAAATAAACTTATTCAGAGTTATTTACCATCACCCGATGAATTAA
>CAYUFT010000012.1:0-32107 GCA_964444115.1 uncultured Methanobacteriaceae archaeon | reverse complement strand
AAAAGCTCATCTTTGTCTTTTATTCGCACTATACTTTGGTTACAGTCACTAATCATTCGTAGTGCACGATTGACTTTTTTTAGTTTTTTATCTAAACTATGTTTATAAAAAGCAGACTCAACAGCGAAAAAAAGTTCTTTCTCATCAATAGGTTTTATAAGATATCCATAAGGCTCAGTATATTTGGCCCGGGCCATGATTTTTTCTTCAGAATGAGCAGTTAAATAAATAATGGGAATATCATGATTCTTTTTAATCTCGTTCACGGTTTTAATACCGTCAATTTCCCCTTTTAAAACTATATCCATTAAAATTAGATCCGGATTTGTTTCATTCACTATCTGAATTGCATCAGCACCACTATGAGCGACTTTTGGAACACTATGTCCCCAGTGCTCCAGCTTTCTTTTAATATCCAGTGCTGTAATAGCTTCATCTTCTACTATAACAATATCTAGTGAAATTTCATGCATTGTTTTATTGTTTGTAAAATTTTATTAATATCTTTTGTGATATAAATCATTAATTAATATAGAAATTGAGTTAAATTGATTTATTTTGGTGATATTGGGAGATTAAAGATGAAAAAAGTTCAAGAACACTTTGATAGTGAAGCTCAGCATTATGACAATTTAATTTTAACTTTAATTCCACATTATAATAAAATGATAGATGTTTTAATTGAGGGATTGCCCTTTGATAAGGAAGAAGATTTGAATATTCTTGATTTAGGATGTGGAACTGGCAATATTTCTAAAAAGATAAAAAATAGATTTTCCACAGCCAATATAACTTGTGTAGATATATCTGAAAATATGATTGATATAGCTAAAAATAAGCTCTCAGATTATTCTAATATTACTTATAAACTAGCTAATTTCCAGAATATTTCTTTAAATGAGGATTATGATGCGGTTGTTTCTTCTTTGGCTATACACCATTTAGAAACAGATTTAGATAAGAAAAAATTGTATGAGAAAATTTTTAATTCACTCGCAGAATGTGGCGTATTTTACAATGCAGATGTAGTTCTAGGCTCTTCAGACTATTTACAGGCTATGTATATTAAAAAATGGAAAGAATTTATGGCCAAAAACCATTCTCATGAAGATATAGAAAATAAATGGATGCCTACACATAGGGCAGAAGATAATCCTTCTAAAATGAGTGACCATATCAAATGGTTGGATGATGTTGGCTTTAAGCAGGTAGATGTACTATGGAAGTATTATAATTATGGGGTCTATGGTGGAGTAAAATAGTTAAAAATTAAATTGATTTATTTTGAATTCAAATCTAAATTCAATAAATTTATTAATATTATCAATTTCAAAAAGAATATTTAATTAAGAAATAAGTTATTTTAGTAATTTTATTATATTTTATATTATTTTTTTAGAACTATATTAATCTTTAAATTAATTCTAAAATATCTGATCAATCATCCATTCGGGTTTAAATTCGATCAAATCTTCGTATCCCTGGCCCATACCTAAAAATAATATTGGTTTACTAATTACATAACCAATAGATAGGGCCGCACCGCCTTTAGCATCTGCATCGGCTTTGGTGAGTATAATTCCATCTAAACCAACAGAATCATTGAATTTCATGGCCTGTTCCACGGCATCGTTGCCAGTAAGGGAATCACCTACAAATACAATCATGTCTGGACTTATAACTCTCTTGATTTTGGCCATTTCATCCATAAGGTTTATATTGGTTTGCATTCGCCCGGCAGTATCTACCAAAACTATTTCTTTGCCCTGTGCTTTGGCATGGGAAACTGCATCAAAGGCTACGGCAGCAGGATCTGCACCTTTTTTGTGTTTGATGATTTTAACACCAATAGTTTCAGCATGATGAGTTATTTGTTCAATAGCTCCTGCTCTAAAGGTATCAGATGCTGCAATAACTGGAGTATATCCTTTATTTATAAAATAAGTAGAAATTTTGGCAATGGTAGTAGTTTTTCCAGTACCATTTATGCCTACAAACATGATTATTAAAGGCTCGTTTTTGGCTTTTTTTTCAGCAAGTAAACTATCTATGCCCTTACTTTTCACATCTAAAATTCCAGTGACGGCCTTTTTAAGGGCTTGGAGAGTGTATTCAGAAACATCGCTGCTTCTTTTTATTTTTATGCCAACAAGATCCTTTTTAACAGAACTAATAATTTTTTCGGCCACTTCTAAGGCCACATCACTCTCTAAAAGAGACATTTCAAGTTCCCATAAAAGTTCATCCAGATCTTTCTCGGAAATAGTTTTTTCCCGAATAAAAGAGAAAATACCGGATTTGGATTCCTTCTCAGATTCATCAAATTCTTTTTCCTTTTCATCAGAAACAGATTTTTTTTCTTCCTCATCTTTTTTAGGTAGTTTTGAATCTTCTTCCGTTTCATTTTCAGAAGATTTTCTTTTTAATCTAGAAAAAAAGGATTTTTTAGAATTAGAATCTTTAGTTTCAGAAGTTTCATCATCTTTAATATTTTCTGGAACGTTTTCTGTTTCACTTTGTTCTACTAATGATTTATCTGATTTAGGGGGCACTGGGGATAATTTTACATTATCAACTTTTTCAGGTAAAGATTCCGCTTTATTTTTGACTGAAGTTTCAATTTCAGCCTTTTTAGCTTCATCTTCAGCTTCCTGAGAAACTTGTTCAGTAAGCTTACCTATGGTTCCATTGAATTTCTTTTTTAGAGAATCAAACAATTACTGTCCACTTCCCCTAACTTTTTGGAGGAGCTCCTCTGCCTGAGGAGACAGTTTAACAATTATATCCGTTAATTGTTGTAAATTTTGAGCCATTTTTTCCATGGTTTTTTGCAGCTCTTCTTTCTGGGTGGAAACAGTTTCCTGGGCATCATCCATTTTTTTACTGATAGCCACACCAGCACCGACACTCATAATTATTTCTTCGGTGTTTTTGATATCTGCAGCGAGGAAAGAACCTGCACCTACTGGTACTAAAGTTTCCAGATCTTTTCCATCTTTAATGGTTTCTAATGTATTTTCCAGGATTTCTAATTCTCCAAGGGAAGCTCTTAATGCTTCCATTTGTTGTTGAATTAGGTCGGCCTGATTTTGATACAAGTTTATTTGGTTTACTAATTCCTCTAATCTCTGCTGGTCTTCCATGGGATCACCTTAAAAGGGCTTTAACCACTGGGTCTTGTACTTCTTCTGCAGAGATTTCCTCAATTTTTTCGATTTTTACTTGGTATCTACCGATGTGATGTTTGCTTCCGATTTCGGAATAAAGTCTTTCGTAGATGTCTTCTTCTTTTAAAGCTTTTAACTCTTTTGTGAAGGGTTTTAAGTTTTCACCCATTACAAATTTACCTTGAATTCTAAATATCTTTGTTTTCATAAGTATCCCTCGAGAAAACCTAATGCTTCCTCTATTCTTGCCATTTCGGGTCCGGTAGTTATTTCTCCCACCAGAACTCCATTAGAATTAGCTGTGGAACATGCTCCCACTAAACCTACTCCTCTGTTAACAGTTCCTACATCTGCAGAAACTTTTAAAACATCTTCAACGAGTTTTAATTCAGATTTACTAGTTTGTGGATGTAGCAAAGCTCCTTTATTGGTGGCTGTAGCCACTGAACCTAGAATATTAAATCCGGCCAAGGTGGCTCTTTGGGCATCAACATCTAATACTTTGTTGATAATTTCTATAGATTTATCTGAGAGGTCAGGGCTAACTAATGCACCGTTATCATTGGCTAAAATGATATTACCTACTGCAGTATGCCTGTCAGGTACTTTTTCAACTGTAAGTCCTGCATTTCGCATAGTTTCTATTTCTTTATCCATAGTGTGTTTGGAAACTAAAAAACCATTGGAATTACCCACGGCCAAGGCACCAGCTAGGCTGCTGCCACTAATAGGAGTTCTTAAAACTTCTATTTCCAGGGCTTCTTTTATAGCTTCTTCCATAACCTCAGGAAGGTTCAGGGGAACCAGGGCCACACTATCGGTAATAGAAATGTAAACTCCCAGATTGGGATTTCCGCTGAGGTTGATTCTCCTTATCATGATTCACCAATTAAATTGTGATTTAACTGATCATTCAGCTAAAGTCACAGCTACACTACCATCTTCTTCTTTGACGGCTTTTACTTTTATTTTTGGGGGAATTTTTTGAATTCCTCTTTCCCAGATCTTTTCATTGATAGAAGCATCTATTTTTATTTCTTCTGCTTTCATATGCTTTTGTAAGAATGCTCTAACGACTCTCACAGCTTTGGGAGCCCTGATAGTCCTTGGTGCATCTTTAACTTTTCTGAGGGGTATAACGTAAATTCTTTCCATAAGAAGGCCTCCTAAACTTTTAAATTGCTTCTTCTCCAGTGCCTCATTTTAGGATGGCTACGTACTTTACGATTAGTTTTCATTGTAGCCCATAAAGGCACCCTTCTGTTTTGTTTGTTTGCTTTAGCAAGTCTTAATTTTTTAGCTAATGGTTTATTTCTGCTCATTTTGTTCTCCACCAATAACTTAGTTAAAAACCATTTCTCAATCATTAATTTTTAATTACAACTAAATTTATCATTAAAACGGTTTAATTGGTCAATTTAATGAAATTTACGATTAATATTAAATTATATTATTTGAATGAATCAAGTTCGACTTCCAGCCTGTTACTCGAGTCTGGAAATGCTTGGGAAATATTGATTTGGATTTTCCTTCACCATATATTTCATCAATCAAACAACGAACTTCTACTTCATAATCTGAATTGTTTTCCCTACTACTTTCTTCTTTACTCACTTCAAAAAGTTTAGAAGAAAACCGTGCAATTGTTTTATATCCAAAACTTTGAAGATTTACATATTCTACCTGGTTTCTATCTTCAAAACTCCGGATCTGATTTTCTTTTAGCTTAGGTATTCTATCATCACGACGAGTACCATCAGCAACTAAAGAATAATCGCACTGAGCTATTTTCTCCAGTACAGCATGATGAATATAATCAATGCCATTATTTGGAAAATTATCTTCTACTATTTTATCAACAGCAGTTTCAAGAACAGTTTTATTGATATTCAATACGCTGTGTTTGAAACCCAAAGCAGAAGCAGATTTGGAAGCAGGTATCCATGAACCATAAACTCCGAAGTTTGCGGTCACCAGTTCTACATTCAGACCCATTCTTTGTAGAATTAGGGCCATTAGGGAACTGTCTTTTCCTCCACTATATAGAACTCCTGCTTTCATAATCTCGGGAAAATATAACGTTTTTTTGATAGGTTAATATTTTTTAGAGTGAATTTTATAAAAATTATCTCCAATCAATATTGATCTCTCTTTTTTGCCCAGCAACCTTTTTAAGCAATTCTTTCAGCTGTTCGTCAGTAATTTTGGACTGAACCCTACCCATCTGAGCTAATTGGATTAATTGAAGTTCAATTTGATCCACAAACTCGGGTTTGGTCATTCGTATATTGGCTAATCTACTCCTGGCTTCAGGAGTCAGTATTTGCATCATAGCTTGCTTTTTCTGCATTTCCATTTGCTGACGCATTTGTTCCTGAGATTCAGCATCCACAGCTTGTTGCTGTGCTTGCTGTTGTAACTGTTGCATTCTTTTACGACGAATTTCTTCTATGTCGCTCAATTAAAGGCCTCCGAGCTGTTATGGGAATATAATTATTAATATATAAATATCTGAAATTAACTAGTATTTAGCTAATTCCGGGATTTCTGCCTTGACACCAACAGAAGTGTTGTCTAGGAAAGATCTTCCCTTAGGAGTAACAACTCTACCGCCTTCAATCTTTTCAATTAGGCCTGTAGCTTCTAATTGGTGTAAAGCTCCTCTTATGATAGCTCCACTCCCTCTTTTGAATTTTTCAGGACTGGAACCTCGGTCTTTTTTACCACCGTAATGGGTTCTTAGGCTGTTTACGCCTACAGGGCCATCGATGTAAACTCTTCTTAGAAGGGCAGCGCATCGAACGTACCACCAATCAACATTTTCTGGACGGCGTTCTTTATGAACACCTGTTTTAACATAATTCGCCCATTCTGGGGAATTTATTTTATCTTCTTTGGTTAATTCTTTTGCAACTTGATTTATAAGTAAATCTGCAGGCACATCATAAACTGTACTCATACTTGGCCTCCTAACTAACGTTTTTTCTTGAATATTACCGCAACATTTCCTCTCATATCTATGAGTTTAGAGTTTGTTTTCTCTACAATTTGGGTAATATAAATTTCTTTTTCAGATGAAATATTTTTAGCGAACTTCAGTTTTACCAGTTCCTGGGACTTAAGCTGCCTTTTTATTTCTTCTATAACATTATCATTTATTCCTGCTTTTCCAATATTAATGGTAAGTGCAGATAGGGCTCTATTCATTAGCTCCTTTCTTGATAAGGTAAGACTCAATTTTAATTCTCCTTTTTTCTTTTTTCTCCTTCTCATAAGGCACTCTCATCATTTGCCCACATTCTAGGCATTTGAAGTGCACTTTTCCTTTAGATAATCTCACTTTACAATTCTGGCCGGGTTTTAAGAATTTATAACAATTCTTGCAGAATCTGCGCTTCCATTTAATGGGCATCTGGATATTGTATTTAGTTGATATATTCCGTGCCAGTTTGACATAGCGATGAGATCTTTCAGGATGTCGGGAGAATTCATTATCTGCCAACTTAAAGAGGATGTCTATTCTTTCTTTACCAATGTTAATCATCCATTTTGGTCTTCGTCCTCTTCTCAAGGTTGAACCTCTTTTATCAGGTTATTTATATCATTTTAAACTGTGATAAATGGAGAATACGACATCCAAAATCTTCTAATTAATCAGAATCAATTAAATAACATCAAAAAATGATGAATTAATCACTGACTTTAAGGCACAAGAAGAATATTATAAAATGCTTTGTATTTCTCTATTTAAAAAGGTTTTCTATTACAGCATATTTTGTAATTTTAATGTAAATAAATATTATAAATTTATTTTATAAATCATTTAAAAAAAACCAGATATCCTAATTTTTTTTACTATTTAAAAAATTTTATTCAGTCTTATTTGATATAATTAAACTAATTAATAAATGTGAGTGTGAACCCTATTAAAATTTTTGAGATGTGATGATATAATTAATTATCCACTATCCAATTTAAAAAATCGATTTTTCCGAGTGGGAATGATTTTTCCCCATTAATAACTTTAGTAACAGTATTTAGAATATCTGCTGGAGACAATTTTCCTACATCTATTTCATGAACATTGTTTCCATGTATTTCCTGTGCTTCCAAGGAACAAACACCCAGGGATTCGGCTTCTAAGTTTTCACGGATCTTAGAATCAGAATAATTTCTTTTTTTTAGGCGTTCTTTCAAAATAGAAGGTTCTAATCTCAGTACAATGACTAAATCTGCTCCATGACAGAAATGTGATAGGTGACCATCTACCACGATTTTTACAGATTCATCTTGTGATATTTCAGATATGGTTTTTGTAATTTCGGGGCAAAGAACATCTAAATCAATAATTTTATATCCTTTTTCTTTATCAGTTCCTGAAAAAAGTTTTCTTTCCTCGGCGAACTGATTAATTTTTATCAGATGCCAGGAAAGCTTTTTTTCAATTAAATTTGCCAGAGTACTTTTCCCAACACCAGGAGTTCCAGTTATGAACACGGTTTTATTAATGGGTTTTATGATTTGAGGATCCATATTTTTGTTTCTGCAAATTTTTTAAGAAGTTTTTAAATAATTCTAGAAAATATCCAAGAGTTATTTAGTGCTATTTCAGTTTTTCAATTAACATATTGGCAATTTTTTCTCCAGATAGGAGCATTCCACCAAAGACAGGTCCCATTCTAGGGGCACCATAAACTGCATTAGCTGCCATTCCTGCCACATAAAGGTTAGGATAAACTTCGCGCGTGTTTTCCATAATGGCGGGCTCTCCTACTTCGGCCCACATAGATTTTTCACCCATAATTTTTCCGGTAGGGGTGTTTAATTTGGGACCAATTTTATTTTGAACCACTTTAACGACTTCACAGGGGTGACCTGTGGCATCAATCACTGCTTTGGATCTAATACTTAGTGGGTCTACATGTAGCCCACCCATTTCTACGGAACTCCAGTTCAATACTAAACCACTAATATCGTCCCCTCTAATCATAACATCTTCTATACTCATTAAATTAAAAATTTTAAGGCCTGCTTGAGTTGCTTTGGAACAGAGTGTTGAAGTTGCTTCCACTGAATCAGAAACATAGTAATTTTCCTGATATTTTTTGGATTGGATTCCGAATTCATCTAAAATGCGTTTTCCTTCTTTCTGGACAACAATTTTGTTGAACATCATACCTCCACCCCACATTCCACCACCTATGGAAAGTTTCCGTTCATATAAAGCTACTTTTAGCCCTGCTTTGGCTAGATAGTAACCTGCAGTAAGTCCTGCAGGACCCCCACCACCAATAGCTACATCTATGTCCATATAATCCATGAAATCATTCATAAATTCTTCTACTATTGCTCTGGATATAGTTATATCGTCTAATTCCATTTTTACACCATTAAATTTAATTGCATAATATGTTACCTATAACATTTTAAAAATTATTTTTATAATTAACTATAGTTATCATTATTATTCAATATCTATATAATAAATATTTATTAATCTAACTATGAATATTGTAAAAATATAATGAAAATCAATATAATAAATTTTCATATCTTAGAATGTTAATTAAACCTATTTTTTCAAAATAATTCTTAAAACATCTTTATCATTTAAAATATGGTCAAAACCCACTTTTTGGCTTTCAAATTTCACAGAACTTCCCCAAATATTAGCATGGCGGAAATTTTTCACAAATTCCCTATGTAATTTTCCACAAACGTCTTTTACCGTAGATCCTTCTCTAATTATCAAAGGGTCTTCATAATCTGCTTTTTTGCCCTGAGGTTTTAGATAAATTCTTATCAACTTTAAGCGCTCGAAAATTTCGTCTTTTAGTGTATCAATATTTATTTTTTGATCGGCAGAGATAAAAATCGCTTCAGGGAACTGATTTTTAATTTCTTGCAAATATTCTTCATCTGCCAGATCTATCTTATTTAAAACAGGAACTGCCGGAATATAAGTTCTATTAGCCTCCAGAGCATCTATGAACTGATCAATAGTAACATCATCTCTTAATAGAACATCGGCATTATGCATCCCATATTCGTTTATGATTGATCTTATTATTTTTTCATCAAGATGAGTGAGCTTAATAGTTGATGAGACATGAACTCCGCCTAATTTATTTCTTTTAACCGTAACATCTGGCTGTTTTTCATTAGGCCTAATACCAACATCTCTTAGTTCTCTTAAAATAACTTCAAGGTGTTTGGGATTAAAAACATCCATTACAATTATTATAAGATCTGCACTCCGGGCTACAGATAAAATTTCTCGGCCGCGTCCTTTTCCACTGGCAGCACCAGTAATTATACCGGGAATATCAAAAACTTGAATCTTAGCACCTTTATATTCCATAACACCTGGAACTATGTCCAGTGTGGTGAATTGGTATGCTCCCACTTTAGATTCGGCATTTGTTATTTCATTGAGAAGTGTGGATTTACCCACGGATGGAAACCCAACTAGAACTACTGTAGAATCCCCCGCTTTTTTCACGTGGAATCCTTTTCCTTTAGTTCCAGAACTCTTTCTTTGAATGGATTCCTCTTTCAATTTTGATATTTTTGCCTTGAGCTTACCTATGTGATGAGAAGTAGCCTTGTTATATGGCGTTTTTGTAATTTCATCTTCAATCTTTTTGATTTTGTCGTCGATATCCATAGAACTCACGTGAAAATAATAAACTTAAAAATAGGATTTATTTCATTAAATATTATAATATATAGACATATTCAATTTGAAAATAATCGTTATTAACCTTTTCCTATATTGCCTTATAATGAAATTTTTATATTCAAGAAGATTCATAATAATTTGGGGTAACGTTATGAATGTTAAAAATGTGATGATCACTGAAATGAGTACCATTGATGAGAACGAAAGCTTGGATGAAGTTCTTAAAAACTCAGTAGAGAAGGGAAAGGGTAGTTTTGTAGTAACTAGTGAAAATGTTAAAGTTGGTATTGTTACTACCTGGGATGTTTTGGAGGCTGTTGCTGAAGGTGATGATCTAAGTGAAGTTAAAGCTCATGAAGTAATGGAAAGAGATTTAGTAACAATTTCGGCCAGAGCTACTCTTAAAGAAGCAGCACATCAAATGGTCAATCATGTTGTATGGCGCCTTTTGGTGGAAGAAAAAGGAGAAATTGTTGGCATGGTAAGCGCTACAGATATTTTCAAAGCTAAAATGGATAAAAGGTATTGAATTAGATTTATATTAATCTTTTCTAATTAATTCATCTAATTTATAACAGATTTTTCAGTTCCTTATTTTTATCAGATAATTGCAATGGATTACTAATAGATTTTATAAAACAAATTCTCTAAAATTGTAAATTAATGTTGGAATATAATAATAATAATAATAATAATAATAATAATAATTATTTTTCTAAATTAGACTTGATTACACAAATATAAAAATAAAAAAAGATGGGAAGTAGATGAGATGATTCTCACCTATTTAGTTTCCACTAATCTCTAAATATAGCTCATTGCTATGTACTCGATGTATTTGTTCCATTAATAGTTGAATTAGTGGATGTCCATAGAACAACGCCGGGTTCTTGATGCAAGAACTTAAATGAAGTCTGATTGTATCCTCCTAAAAGGAATAGTTTAGTGAACATGGCATCTTCCAATGCTTTATCCATTATTATAGTTGTGTAAGTTCCATTATCTCCAATAACTATTAAACTTAGACTACTATTTGTGTCAACGATTTCATTAGTAACCAACTGATTTCCTTTGATTATTATCAATTTGTGCGGATTTATTTTCTCAAATGTACTATTCGCACCAACAATAATGGTTGCATTGGTTTGGTTAGTTCCATTAATTCCTTGTTGTACTAGAACTCCTACTAATTGATTGCCTACTTGTGTGTTCACAGTTTCAACCATAGTGGTGTTATTTATCACTTGTGGTTTTGAACTGGCCACTGAAGTGAAATAGCTAGATCTGGTTGCATTTTCTTTCTTGAAATCCCAGTTTCCAAAGTAACTCCACCAACCCGCTTTTCCTAGCATGTCTGAACTCGCTACAAAAACAAATGGTGTTGGTTTGGCAGGGTGAGTGTAGTTAAGTATAGTCTGGGCTTGTGATGTTGTTAATTTATATTTATTAACCATCACAATCTGAGCTTGATCTTTACTAAGTCCTAAGGTTGCAGACAATATTTCAGCAGTCTTTCCACTGTCATTAGTATAGTTATCTAATGTTAAATACGCTTGATCACCACTGGAAGCTAGCATTCTAAATATTCCACTGGAAAGAGTCTCATTTGTGGTTACCATGGCCTTACCTATCCAATAGGCCCTTGGTGTATTTTGTGAACCTCCATCAAAGGTAACTGGCCTATCTGCTGCGGCAGTGAAAAGATGCCCGAAATCCCACCAAGACATTACTACGGTGTCATTAGGGGTGTTGTTTTTTATCCATGACATAGAATCCCACATTCCATCGTCAGTACCAGGAACAACCGAATTAGAAACAGTATTTGCTCCACTAATTGAAGGAGCTATAACTGCCAGCACAATAAGTGACATCACTAATGGTGCCCTTATTTCTGGTTTTTTAATTAAAAGAACTACTAATGCCATTATTAATCCAGCGACCAGAGTGGCCACTGTAGAAATCCCAAATGGATAAATAGTCAGTGCTCCAGTTATAAATGCCAACAATGCCAAGGTAGACGCTGTTTTTAAATTTTCTCTCACATAAACGACTGCAAATCCTATGAATATTCCTGCACTTAGGCTTATAGGTAAAGAAAATGTGGATATGAATCTGAAACCTTTTGTTACAGCATAACCGGCCATTATAATCCATACTACAAATAAAACGGCATATAATAAGTTTTTCCTTTTAAACTCAAATAATTCAATTTTAGTCATTCGCGTATGTGGGTGTTGTGTGTTTTCAATATTTTTACGTTTACCAGCATACTTTTCTTTTCTTTGGGATTTGCCTGGTTTTTTACTAGCATGTGATTGTTTTTTAGTATGGTAAGTTGATTTAACTCTCCAAATTAAAGCTCCAACTCCCAATATGCCTGAAATAAATGCTAGTAAGCCGCCTACTCCTCCAATGATTGAGGATTGATTTGGTAGGACTACTGAACTTATTCCACCACTAGCACTGATTAATGTAGGTATCTGCAATTCTGATACTGAAACATACACATTAGGGTATGTAGTGGCTTGTGCAAGGGCTTGTATTTGATTCACACCTATAAGTCCATATAATGAATCTAATATGGATGAGAACCCGCTGAATACTCCTACAAATATTCCACCAATAACTAGTACAATTAACAGTGAAAAAATCTCTTTTTGGCCTAAGAACCATTTTAACTTGTTTGAATATTCACTCATTGGTTTAGATTCAGTTAAAATGAATCGAGCAACTATTAAATATGCAATTACGAAAGCGACCAATATGGAGAGATAAAATATGTATCCTACCCACGCTAGTGAGAACACTATGAGTGATATTGCCGAAAGGGATGCAAAAATTGCTCTCTTTTTAATGTCTTTGGCTAAAATACTCTCTACGAAGAACCATATTACCAGTAGGGGCAATATCATGTTAAACATATCTGTATCAAAGAATCCTGCATAAGTGTGGGCAAAATAGGTTGGTGCCAAACCTACCAATATTCCTGCGGTTATTCCACCGTAGTCATTGGTGATTCTACGTACAAATAGGTAAGTGGGAATCACACAAAGTGAACCTATTATGGCACCGGTCCAGAAGGCCACATTAACCAAAGGCATTTTCCAAAATAGATTAGCCACATAATAGAAAAAGGAAGTAACATATACAATCAATGGTGGGTATTCTGCAGACCTACCTGGTTTGGAATATGAATGAAGATCCCAATCAGTTCCATTTAATTTAGTATCTCCTAACATTCCTTTTTGAATGTAGTTAAGGGTTAGACGGTAGTTATAATATGAATCCATCTCGCTGAAATAGGGGAGGCCTGACGCATCTTTGTAAAAATCTTGTGACTGGTCTGGGACCCCTGAAATATTGTATGATTCTGCCCTAATGAAGAAAACAACTGAAAACAGTAGTATAATTATTATTAAGGGCTTTAATTTCGACAATGTCTTTCTATAGTCCATTGAATCTCCTCTTGAACTCTCAAATGTTCTTTGATTTGTAGTAATACTTAATTATTAATTTTATTATTTGAATTTACTTTTTTATTCATGAATATTTCATTTTTCTATTATTTATCTATTATGTGTAATTATTTTGTTTTTATTATTCTCAAAAAGGAATATAAATTGATGTTTAATTATGAATAATGTTAGATATAGATTAATAATCATGATTAAAATAAGTGATAAAAACTAATCTAAGACTAAACTATGGATAAATTAAATGCATTTATAATATTTTGTTTTTAGGATATTATTTAATTAAATTTAGTCAAATTGGAATTAAAATAAAAATTAAGGATTTAAATTAAAAGAAATTTTTAAGCTAAAGATATTAATCTTGGGGGGGGGGGGCTCAGTTTAAATAAATCATTGCTTTTCAATAGGGGCCCATAATATTCTTATAAAAGAGGCAAATATTAATCATGGTTTTAAATGATCTAATTGATTTGAATAGATTCAGGATCAAAAATTGGATAGATATTTATTTTTGTAAAATAACTTCACAACAATTATAACTTTGGATAAGTAAATTAAAATGAAATTATTTAATTTATCAATTCAAATTTATTAAAAAATTAAAAAATATAAGAATAAACTGAGAGTAATTAATTGAAATTAAGGTTATTCATTACTCTCTATTTTTTCTTCAATTGATTGGGTAAATCTACATTTTGGGAAACCAGAACATCCAATAAATTCACCGTATCGACCTGAACGTTTTAGAAGTTCTTTTCCACATTCTGGACATTTTCCAACAACTTCGCGTGGTGTTTCTTTACCATCTTTTCCACATTTAGGGTCAAGACAAGCACGCTGGCGTGGTTTTCCATAGGAAATCATAGGTAAAGTACATTTTTCGCACTTGGTTTTAAGGACACTAGCTCCTCGAGGAAGGGAATAAGTGGCCTTGCAGTCGGGGTATTTTGAACATCCAACAAATGTACTTTTATTACGTGGGGAATACTTAAGAACCAGGTTTCCACCACATTTACATCTACCAACAATTCTACTTTCTTGATATGCTTCGTAGATTTGTTGACCGATTTTCAGTTTGTTTTTTTCTATATCATCTAATATGGAAACGACTTCTGTTTTAGCTTTATCAATAACATCATCTTTGGTTATTTTATCTGCCATTATCTCCTGGAGTTCATTTTCGAACTGTCGAGTGAGTTCTTCGCTGGTTATTTGTTCACAGTATTTTCTAAGCGTATCAATAATGTGTTCACCCAGTTGATTTACAGTTATTTGTTTTCCTTCGATGTATTTTCGGTTATAAAGGATTGCAATTATGTCTGCTCTGGTAGATTTGGTCCCTAAACCTCTCTTTTCTAATTCCCTTATTAAAGATGCCTCATTATATCTGGCCGGTGGTTTTGTCTCTTTTTCTTCAGATACAACTTTATCTACTTTTATACTGTCTCCTTTTTTTATATTAGGAAACTCTTCATTTTCGATTTTACGGAATGGATAATGTTCTAACCATCCCATATAGGCCACTCTTTTTCTACGGAAGCTGAAATCTTCATTACCAATTTTTAATTCAGTTTTCATGCTTTCCATTGTAGCATTTTCACCAAAAACACTTATAAATCGGTAAACGATAAGTTCGTATACCTTAAGGTCATCTTTACTCAGAGTTTTTGGTAGGACTCCTGTAGGGTGAATAGAAGGGTGAGCTTCATCAGTTTTCTTACCTTCATTTGGCTTTAAAGGTTTGGGAAGTTTTTTTATTTGCTTTACAAATACTGAATCGCCAGAAAGCTGTTTAAATATTTTTTCAAAACCAATACTTTTGGGAAGTTTTTGAGAAGAAGTACGTGGATAAGAAGTGTAACCTTCAGTATATAAACTTTGAGCTATTTGCTGAGTCCTTTTTGGACTAAAACCAAATAAACTATAAGCTTCTGATTGTAAACTACCTAAATCAAAGGGAAATGGGGGTTGTTTTACACTTTGTTTTATATCCACATTTTCAACCAATGCGTCATTTCCTTCGCAATTGGCCAGTGTGGCTTCTGCAACTTTTTTATCAAATATCTTGCCTTTTTTATGATCAGCAACTATATCTCCTTCCAAAAAAGCTTTAATCATCCAGTATGGGACTGGAACAAAAGCACGAATTTCTTTTTCTCTATCTACTAAAATAGCAAGTGTGGGGGTTTGCACTCTTCCTGCAGATAATTTAATGAATCTTTTGGTTGATTCTCTAACTGATTTCATTAGCGATTTGGAAATATTAACTCCAAATATGAAATCCAGGAAGTGCCGGGCTATTCCACTATCCACTTGACTAATATCCAGTTTAATAGGATTTTCATAGGCATTGAGAACATCTTCTTTGGTTAAGGTGGAAAATTTCATTCTTAATGCATTATTAACAGATGAATCTCCGCATCCATATTTTAAAGCATTATATCCTATAAGTGTTCCTTCTATATCGTAATCGCAGGCGTGAATAAACTTATTAGCACCTTTTGAAAATTTCTTTATGGCATTAACATAATCTTTAACATACGCCTTTTTTTTATCCACATCATAAAGCGGCACCCATGTCAAATCAAAAAATTGTTCTTCTTTAGGATTTAATGGAACTAAAGAATACAAATGACCTACTGCGGATAAAACGGTGGTTTTCTTACCATCTTTTTCAAACTCCCAGTAAGCGACTTTCTTATATTTTTTTCTCTCGGCATTTGGGGACAGGGCCTGTGCTATTTTTTCAGAGGACTTGGGTTTTTCGCAGATAATGACCTCATGCATGATATCACTCAGGTGTCATATTATTATTTTCATTTAATATATTATTAATATCCTAAATCAATTCATTATTTAACTCATATTATGTTAATATTTAAAATTTGATTAAAAATATTAATTAACTTAAGCCATTTTTAATATTTGTAGAACTAATATTTTAATATAAATGTAAAGAATAAAAACAGCAAAAATTATAATTAGTGGTCTTTTTTATAAAAACCGTAAAATTGGCTACAATAATCACATATGGGGAACTTACCATAGTGATAATAACTTAAATCATCTTTATTTATATCAAATTTTTGATGACACATATAGCAGGTCTCTATTTTTTCAAGGGATTCTTTTTTTTCTTTTTTAGTGTCTTCCATTTAGCTCTCACCATGGAATTATTTGAATCAAGTGAAATTCTATAAAAAAATATAATAATATTAAAAAATAGTTATTTGAATCAATAAGAAGATAATGATTTAATAAGGAGATATTCCCTTATTAAACGATGTTATGCTTTTGCAGTAACAAAATTTCTTCTGTACTAACTTTTTTACCTTCTTTGAACCGACGATATATCTCTTCAGCCTTTTCTTTTTCTTCCCGATCTTTTTTACGACTGGCTCTGCTTTCAATATCCCTTCTTTTGGATCTCATGCCACCTAGTTGCTTATTGACCTTATGAATTTCACCAAGAACTGATTTGAAGTCTTCGTGTTTTGCGGAAGCATTATTTTTAGCTTCTAGGAATTTTTGATGAGCTTCATCAGCATTAGTTCGTATTTCATCGGTTTTTCGGAAGTACTCAAGCATACTTTCGTGATATTCTTGGGCCTGTTCAGATAGTTCAACCACTTTGGCATGGTATGACTCAGAAGTTGCTTTAAGTTCTTGAGCTTCTTCTTGAACTCCTTCATCTTCCTGGATTTCCATAAGCTTTTTACGAAGATCATTAGCGTCTTTAACCAATTTGTTCTCTTTTTTAATGTCGAGAACACGGGTTTCAATGATCTTATCGATCTTTTTGATCTCGTTTTCCAGCTTCATTCGGTCTCTTCTACCAGAAGACCATTCCATCTTTTTGAGCTCTTCATTAGCCTTATCCCGAAGCTTCTTGTTCTTTTCGACTTCTTCATTAATTTTATTTCGTTTGTCCCTGAAGTCGATAGCTACATTTAAGTTTTCTTTCAGGCTGTTGTTGAGTTCATCTCGAATTTCACGGTATTTTTTAGCTTGTTGATTAAACTGCTCCCGTTCTTCAGAGATTTTAGAGAGTTTCTTCTCATATTCATCTTTCAAATCCATGGCATTGTCTAGATTTCCTTCAATCTTGGTAGATTCTTTTTTATTATCTTTCGGATTGTTTTTGGTTTCTAGCAAAGGAATAATCTCCGTTAAATCTTTATTATCAATTACTTTGTCAGCTATTTCTTTGAGGGCTGGCTTAGCATTGAAAGCTATTCCTAATTTCACTGCTTCAATCATGGATATGTCGTTTGCGCCATCTCCCACTGCTACACACTCTTCTAGAGTTATGTTTTCATCTTTCACTAGTTTACACAGAACATCGTACTTAGAACCTTCCACCAGAGGACCATTAACTTCTCCAGTTAAAATCCCATCTTCTTCAAGCAATGTGTTAGAGAATGCGTAATCAAGGCCTAGCTTTTCTTTTATTGAATTAGCAACAATATCAAAACTGCCACTGATAGTGGCCACTTTGTATCCTTTCTCTTTCAATGCAGCAATGGTTTCTTCGGCACCTTTCATAAGAGGCATTTCATCAGATATTTTTTTAATATCTTCAATTGAAGCGCCTTTGAGCAATTTAACTCTTTCTTTGATAGCTGTTTCAAAATCTACATCGCCTTGCATGGCTTTTTCTGTGATCTCTATAATCTGGTCTTGGACGTCCATCAACTTTCCGATTTCGTCTATGGCTTCGCCGTCTATAATAACGTTATCAAGGTCAAAAACTATAAGTTTAATCAAAATATCACCAATTAAATCAAATCCAACTCGCCGAGCCTTTCGCGAGTCTTTGCGACGCCAAGTTTGGCGTCTTCAAAGGTCTTGGCTCCGGTACAAACTACCTTACCAGACCCAAAGAGTAAAAGAACCACTTTCGGGTCCTTTAACCTATAAACCAGTCCAGGGAACTGTTCTGGCTCGTATTCAGTATTTTCTAATCCTAAAGCAACTGCTTCTAAGTTTAATTTACAATGTAAATTAGCAGAAGCAACTATGTTTTGTATTTTTATTTCAAACTCCTCTGGAATATCAGGATCCATAGTTCTCATCTGGTCCACAGTTATTTTTATGGCCAATTTTGAGTCACTAATGGACTTTGCGCCTGTGCAAACTAACTTCCCAGAACCAAAAATCAAAGCTGCGGTTTTAGGCTCTTTTAGTTTGTATACTAATCCAGGAAACTGTTCGCGGTTAAAATCAACGCCTTCCAAAGCTTTAGCAACAGTGGGAAGATCAATGGACTTTCCAAGAGTTGCAGAGGCTACAATGTTTTCAATTTTAATATCCACATCGGTCAAGTGATATACCTCCCAGTATAAATTAGAAAAATTTTATTTATATAAAATGTATAAATCGTTATTTATATTTAATGCACTTAAAAAGTAGTGGTTAATACTTAATGCTATCATATGCATAATATCACATTATTCTACTAGTGCCATATTAATGGGATGATATATTAATTGATTAAGGAATTCATGACACAGTTTCTAAATCCAATATATTAATAGTTCTATTTAAAAGCACCTATTAAATTATAACTATTATATTAATAATTAATTCATCTTCATTTATAATAGTATCCTTTGTACTTATTAAAATACTTTCATCAATATATGTTTTAATCTAGTATCTTTCTTTTTATGTTATGTGATAATATTCTGATGTAATTGTTAACTTCCAATAGTCTCTAAGGTATTTTTACTACTATTAAATTCTAGATATTTTGAACATAAATCACTTATAAATTATTTTTAATAATGTTTATTATGGGAGATTAGCTATAATATAATATATTATGGTCTTTTGCTAAATCACAAAAATTGTTTTAATATTTGATTAAATGAATTCAAAAATTTAATTTTTATACAATTCATTTTTATTGGGGGATTAGATGAATCCAAAACATTACAAAAAGCAAATAGAAAAACTGGGAATTGATGGCTTTGAAATAAAACCGGAATCATTAATGGATGCTACAACGATTCTTATACGTCTTAAAGAGTACCAAAGGGTACTGAGACAAATTAAATATAATTTGCGAATAGATGCTAGAAACATACGCCGGGAGTACATAACTAAAACTGATGAACTGAACGAATCTCTTAAAGAAAATAAAAAATCAGATAAAAAAGCTAAAGAAGCTAAAAAAAAATTATTGAAAGAGAAAGAAGAATTAGTAGCTCCCTATGATGCTCTTGATAATTTAATTGATGGATATATGGTTCAAATAGAAGATTCTAAAATATTTTTAAGAGAGTTCATCAAGAATCAGGTTAAATAGATTATTTAAAAAATTCAGTTAGTATATGGAACGTTTTTTATGGAATATATTCTTATTAGTGAAATCATATCTTAATTAATTCTATTAATATTTTGTTATATATTTAAAGTAGTTATTATTCATGAAATTATAACTGGTGATTTATTTGATTGAAGTTGAGGTAAAAGCACGAGTGAATGAATTTGATTCTATAAAAAAATCCCTTTTAGAATTGAATGCAGAAAAAATTAGGACAGAGCGTCAAGAGGATACTTACTTTAATGCACCACACAGGGATTTTGCAGTCACTGATGAAGCATTGAGAATAAGAAGAATACCTAATGGGGATAAAATGGATGTTTTTATTACATATAAAGGTGCTAAAATTGATAAATCTAGTAAGACCCGCCAAGAATTTGAAGTTTCTGTGGGGGATGATACTAAAACTAAAAATATTTTTGAAAGTTTAGGGTTTAAATTAGTGGCTACTGTAGTGAAAGATCGTGAGATATACTATTTTAATGATTTTATAATTACTCTGGACACGGTTAAAAAAGCAGGAATTTTTGTTGAAATAGAGAAAGACCTGGAGGATGGTGAAGATTTCGAGGAAACATTACAAGAGATTTTTAAATTATACGAAAAACTGGGAATAACCGAAGGATTTGAAAGAAAATCATACTTGGAATTGACTGGTATTTAACTATATACTCTAATTTCCGTCTTGTTTAATTTTTTAGTTAATGCTGCACCGGAAGGATTCTTCAGTGTTAATTTTTTATAGTAAATAAATAGATAAAATTGTTAATTAAATATTGTAATTTATATTCAATGAAATTATTTGATGAAAATAATGAAGAAATAAATTTAAGTAACTCAAACTGATTTGTTTCATAAATTATTAAACTAATAGGTGGGAATCTTTTGAAGTATTTTGTAAGTCCTTTTAATAAGGAAGTAAAGCTTGAATTTCCAAAAAATATCACAGTATATGATACTACTCTTAGAGATGGTGAACAGACACCGGGTGTATGCTTAGGAACCCAAGAAAAACTTGAAATTGCAAGAAAGCTCGATGAATTAAAAATACATCAAATAGAAACTGGATTTCCAGTGGTTTCTGAGCAAGAAAAATCTTCAGTTAAACGGGTTGTTCAAGAGGGGCTTGATGCAGAAATTATAGTTTTATCCCGTACTAAAAAAGAGGATATTGATGTGGCCTTAGATTGTGACGTGGATGGAATAATAACTTTCATGGGAACATCAGACCTCCATTTAGAACATAAATTAAAATTAAGTCGTGATGAAGCTTTAAATGTATGCATGAAGTCTATTGAATATGCTAAAGATCATGATTTATTCGTAGCTTTTTCTGCTGAAGATGCTACCCGTACTGATCTTGATTTTCTAAAAAGAATTTACAAAAAAGCAGAAGACTATGGTGTTGATCGGATACACATAGCCGATACGGTGGGAGCTATAACTCCTCAAGGAATGGATTTCTTGGTTAGAGAACTTAGATCTGTTTTAAAAACAGATATTGCAATGCATTGCCATAATGATTTTGGTATGGCCTTATCAAATTCTATTTCTGGATTATTGGCTGGAGGTAATGCCATATCCACTACGGTGAATGGAATTGGTGAGCGGGCAGGAAATACTTCTCTAGAAGAATTGGTCATGTCTTTGCTAATTATGTATGGGGTAGACTTAGGATTCAATATAAAAGTTTTCCAAGAATTGTCGCATTTGGTTGAAAAACACACCAAGGTGGCTGTACCTAAAAACAAACCCATAGTGGGCAAAAATGTATTTAGACATGAATCAGGAATTCACGTGGATGCAGTTATTGAAGAACCATTGACCTATGAGCCGTTTTTACCAGAATTAATCGGTCAAACCCGTAAAATTGTTTTGGGAAAACACTCCGGATGTCGTGCAGTTAAAGCAAAACTCGAAGAGTGCGGCATAGAAGTTACTAGGGATGAATTGTGTAAAATAGTTGAAGAAGTAAAAAGAAGTCGAGAAGAAGGTAGATACATTAATGATGAACTTTTTAATCATATTGTGAAATCTACCCGAGGACCCGTGGATATTTGATTAATAACTTGAGCATCTAACTTTAAATTAGTTAACATTAATCAGTTATTTTAATTTAATTAATTTATTTATTCCTTTTAAATGACTAAGTTATTAATAACTGAAAATTCTGATTGAGGACTTTAAATGAACATAACCGAAAAAATTCTTGCTAGAGCTGCTGGAAAGAGCGAAGTTTCCCCTGGTGAGATCATAGAAGCAAAAGTCGATTTAGCCATGACTCACGATGGAACATCACCACCTACAATCAAAACCTTTAGATGTGTTGCGGAAAAGGTATGGGATCCTGAAAAAATTGTTATAGTTTTTGATCATAATTTTCCAGCGAATACTATTGGGTCTGCAGAATTTCAGCATATAACTCGGGATTTTGCCCGAGAGCAGGGAATAAAAAATATTTTTAACCATGGAGAAGGGATCTGTCACCAGGTTCTCCCTGAAAAGGGATTTATCCAACCCGGTAAACTTATCGTGGGTGCAGATTCACATACTTGTACCTATGGGGCATTTGGGGCTTTTTCTACTGGTATGGGGGCTACAGACATGGCTTTAGTCTATGCCACTGGAAAAACATGGTTTATGGTCCCTGAATCAATAAAAACAGAAATTAATGGGACTTTAGCTGAAAATGTAACTCCAAAAGATGTCATACTCCATATGATTGGAAAAATTGGGGCTGATGGTGCAACTTACAACTCCGTGGAATACTGTGGCGAAACAATTGATAATATGGGTGTTTCAGGAAGGATGACTGTTGCCAACATGTCTGTTGAAATGGGTGCTAAAAATGGAATTATGAAACCCAATAAAGCAGTTATAGAATACTTAAAAAAAAGAACTAGGTCTCCTTTTGAGATCTATGAATCCGATGCAGACCATGTTTATTCTAAAGAATTTAATTTTGATGTAAATGATATGGAACCTCAAATTGCTTGTCCTCATGATGTAGATAATGTTAAACCTCTCAGCAAAGTTGAAGGAACTCATATAGATCAGGTTTTCATAGGTTCCTGTACTAATGGCCGTTATGAAGACTTAATGGAGGCTGCTGATGTTTTGGTGGATAAAAAAGTTCATGAAGATGTAAGGATGGTTATAATTCCAGCATCTGACGTAATTTATGCAAAGGCAGTTAATAATGGTATTATCAGCACATTCATTGAAGCAGGAGCAATGGTATGTAGTCCTGGGTGTGGACCTTGTTTAGGTGGCCATATGGGAGTAATAGGTTCTGGTGAAGTGAGTCTGGCCACTACTAATCGTAATTTTAAAGGTCGAATGGGAGATCCAGATTCTGAGGTTTATTTATCGAATGCTGCTGTAGCAGCCAACTCAGCGATTCATGGGGAAATCAAGGGCCCTTAAAATGATTCTATTCATGATTTAATTTATTAAATTCAGTTCATAAATCTATTTTTTATTAAATATTTCATTATTGAAAAAAGAAAAAAAAGGGGAAATAATGGATATAAATGTCATGGATGAAATCAAAAGGATAGAAAAACTGGCAGGCGAGTTATCCAATACTCAAAAGATACTTCTTGCTACGGATGGTTCTGTTACTCGAATTTTAGATGTCTTAAAAGGCCATGTCGGTATCAAAACTCTTGTACAAGAGTCTCAAACAGCTGATTCGGAAATAGCTGAAAAATTAGAAATTAATCCTGGTGAGACTATTAATTATAGAGTTGTGATTATAGGAACTAAAGAACCTCTTATTCATGCTATATCACATATTCCTATTGATAGATTGAATAATAATTTTAAAGAGGACTTAATACGTGCGGATATACCTATTGGCCGTATATTAAAAAAACATAATGTGGAGTCCAGAAGGGAAGTTGAATCAATTGCTATTGAAGAACCAGACCAAAAACTCCAAGATATATTTAACACGGATTCTATGATGCTTACTAGAACTTATAATATAATTAGAAATGGTGAAATTTTAATTAGAATCAAAGAAACGTTTCCTATAACTTCTTTTACTAAATAATCTTTTAAAATATTTATAATAATATAACCATTGCAAATATAAATTTAATTAAATTAAACAGCATATGAAGGGGATTTAAATGGGAGTGAAGTTTAAAGACATTGTTTCACCTAAACCAATTAATTTTCAGGATTTGAATGGTCGTACAGTTGCTATTGATGCAGCCAATAGTATTTATCAATTTTTATCAAGTATTCGCCAAAGAGATGGGACGCCTCTTATGGATGAGCACGGTAGGGTCACATCTCACCTCAGCGGCATACTTTATAGAACTTCTTCTTTAATGGAAAAAGGAATAAAACCCATATATGTTTTTGATGGTAAATCTCATTCTTTAAAGGGAGAAACTGTAAGTAAAAGGATTGAAGTACGTAAAGAATCTGAAAAGAAGTGGAAAGAGGCATTGGGCAAGGGTGACATTGAAGAAGCAAGAAAATATGCTGTAAGGTCATCTAGAATGTCTTCAGATGTGGTTAATGGTTCTAAAAAATTGCTTGAATTAATGGGCGTGCCTTATATTCAATCTTTAGGTGAGGGCGAAGCCCAAGCATCATTCATGGTTAATAATGGTGATGCTTGGGCGGTAGCTAGCCAGGATTATGACTGTCTGCTTTTTGGAGCGCCACGTGTAGTTCGTAATTTAACTATCAGTGGAAATTTGGCTGATCCAGAATTAATGGAACTTGATTTAGTTCTTAAAAACCTTGAAATTACTCGGGAACAATTAGTTGATGTGGCCTTAATGGTGGGTACTGATTTTAACCCTGGAATCAAAGGTGTGGGTGCTAAAACTGGATTAAAACTCATTAAACAAGAAAAAGATATATTTGCGGCAATTCAGAAAACTAAGACCTCTCTGGATGAATTTGGTGCAGATCCAGATCTGTTAAGAGAACTATTTTTGAAACCAGAGATAACTAAAGATTATGAACTTAAATGGAGAAATCCTGATCAAGAAGGAATAATTGAATTTTTATGTGGAGAACATGGGTTTTCAGAGGAAAGGGTTTCCAGTGCTATAAAAAAGATTAAAAAAATGGATTCTACCCAAAAAAGTCTAGAAGATTGGTTTTAGATTTAATTGAATACACTGGAATATTATTATTATTATTATTATTATTAATATAATTGATAAACAATAACTAATAATATAAATTAATAATGATGGGACTAAAATAAACTCAATTAAATTAAAATAACTAAAAACTAAAAATAAATTAACTTAATTGTAAATCTTTTAAAAATCCCCTCTTTTTACAGTCTTTTATAAGTCGATGGTATGTTGCATTGCTTTTCAGAGTGTCAATATCGCCTATCATTACCATTTTTCTTCTAGCCCTAGTAAGCGCTACATTAAGTCTCCTCATATCATTTAAAAATCCAATTTCTCTTTTTGAATTGCTTCTAACTGTGGATATAATCATAATGTCCTTTTCACGCCCCTGATACCCATCCACAGTTTTCACTTCGACATTGGTTAAAGAGCTAATTAAATTTCTTTGATCATCATAGGGACTTATTATACCAATATTTTCTGATGAAAACCCTGATTTCAGGAATATTTTAACAATTATGCTTATAATATCTGCTTCAAGAGGGTTTTGAATTGATGTAGAATCTTTAATCCTCTGTTCAAATTTTTCATTAATTAGTTTAGATGTATTTAAAAATATAAATGGGATTTGAGGATCTAATAAATCTCTTTCAACTTCTTTGAACTGAACACTCACATTTTTTTCAATAATCTCATCTATATCAATTTTAGAGACTATATCCTTAATTGAAATTTTATTTAGACTTTCTGCCGCTTTTATTTCATCATTATAAAATTCATGATTGGGAAATTCCATTAAAGCAGGATTCATTCTATATTGAACATTTAAAATAGTGGATTTTTGAGGATATTTTTTTATTAACTCCTCGAAGAGAGTTTTTTGTAGGGACCTGGCTTTTTGACTGACTATGGTTGGTGGAAGCTGCCTATGGTCTCCGGCCAGAACAAAACGACTGGCTTTAGAAATTGGAATCAAAGCACTAGGGATTGTGGCCTGGGATGATTCATCTATTATAGCTAAATCAAATTTTGCTCCTTTCAAATACTCTAATCCTGCTGAAGAATTAGTACAAAAGACTAATGAACTTCTTTTTAGAATTTTTTCCACAATATTCTTTTCGATTTCACGTATTTTTTCTTGAGTTTGATCCACTTTTTGATTATTTTCTATCCAGCGGGCCATCGATATCATTACATTGGGTGAAACACCCCTAGAGCCTCTTCTTTTTACAGCATTTAGAAGTATTTGGGTATCACTCAAGCCTCTACGAAGTCCCGGTGATGGTTTTGTATTTTTGTCCCGTTCATTAATCGTTTTTTTGATTCCATCCTTTAGATGATTTATTTGTGAAGTCATTGGATGATTTTCTACCTGATAGGCCAGAGTATATTTTATATTTCTGCGAGAAACTCTCTGGGGATGGCCTAATCTAACACAATCAATTTCGCAATTATTATCATTGCCATTTCCACTTTCATTCCGAGTATTATCTTCAATTTCATATTCCTCTGAAATGGCCATGGATAATCCATCTAACATATTATCCACTGCCGTGTTACTCTCGGCAGTGGCTAGTACCTTGTTCCCTTTTCCGACTTCTTGATGAATCAATTCTCTTAAAGTCCTGGTTTTACCGGTTCCGAATGGACCGTGGATTAAAAAGAAGTCATCTGTGACCATAGCAGAAGAAACAGCATTCATTTGAGATTTATTAATTTGAATATCTTCAAATGGAATATTTTCAAATGAGTTTGGGGGATTAATATCCATTCTGGATGATGGTATTTTTTTCCCCAGTAGAAATTCCAGTGCTTTTTCTCCTGACAAACTTAAATTGTTCAAATTTTCTTTCATTCGGCGAAATGTTATATCATTAGCATATAAATCTATTCTAACATTTTTTAAGGCCCATTGGGGAATATTTTCAAGAGCAATTATGATAAAACGTTTTCCTTTCTCAGTAACTGTTCCAGTTAGGTCGCTTTTTAAAGGATTACCCCGACTGATGAGCACCAAGTCTCCCACATTAATTTCACTTTCAAAAGACTTCTTTCTACCATATTTAACCAGATTAAATCCGAGCTCTTTACCTAAAACCTTCCCACTAAGATTATTTATGGCCCTACCCACTTTTTCCCTTTTATCGGGAGATAATCTTCTTATTTCATTCATCATGAAACTAATTTCAGCTTCCTGTTCCATTTCAACGAGTTTAAGAAGATTTGAGATATATTTGGATATTATGGATAGGCCTCCCTTATTCTATGTATTCTTATTAAAAATTTATTAGAAATTCCAGTTTTTTAGATAACTGGGATTTAATGAAAATAATTATTATAAATAATAATCAAAATGGAGGATATTCTCCAAAAAATTCACTAGCATAATTCCGGGCGGTTTTTACTTGTTGAGGATAATATTTAGCCATCTTTGTTTCCAACTCTGACCTATTATTGGACTCTGCAAGAATTTTAAGAGTTTTTAAATAGATATCTAAAGATTCTTCTGGATTTTGACATTTATATTTTGAATAAGAACAATCATTATCTGTAATACATGGCATTTCCAGAGTTAAACAAATATCTTCTCTTTTAAATGAACTAGTTCTTAGGTAAGGGGATACGGATCCTATTAAAACTCCTTTTTCAAGCTCAATTAAAGGAGGAACACCAGATATTTCTTCACGTCGGAGGTCAATCAGTTTTTCATAGCTTTTATGATGGTAACAATGGGTTTCTATATACATTTCTGGTTGGTAATGGTTTATTAACCTTAAAATTTCTTTTCCCATTTTACTTTTATAATAACGAGGATCCAATGTGCTTATATATTTGCTTTGATCGCAATTGTAAATGATGAGTCGCCCTGTTTTAACATCAGAGCTTTGAATTCTTTTTAAAGCTTTAATAGTACTAAGGCCTTCTTTTCCATGAATTCCACCTACAAAAAGTCGGCTAATCCCCGTTCCTTTATCTATAAGTTTGAAAAAACTCATCAAATTCCTTCTGCTTTGTAAATTGAAAATTACTTTTTAGAATACTTTAAAATCAATTCAAGTATCTAAACTATCTAATTAAGAGAAATTTAATTAAACTAATAATCTATGGAGGATACGAATATCTAAAATCAATTATCAAATTATTGAATCAATTCAACTGGTATTCCAATTAAAAAAATCTTTAAAAAATAATAAAAGGAAAATAAATAATGAACTAAGTTCCTTCTTCCCAATTATCCAAATAATCAATTTGGCGAGGACTTAATTCATCTATTTCAATATCCATGGCAGCTAATTTTAATTTAGCCACACTGAAGTCTAATTCATCAGGGGCCCGGTGTACACCAGGATTTAAATCCTCATTTAGTATGTATTTTGCTGATAGAGCCTGCATAGCAAAACTTAAGTCCATAATTTCCGCTGGATGACCTTGACCTCTTTCTGAAGCAAGATTTACCAGTCTTCCGTCGGCTAACAAGTATAATGAACGACCATCTTTCATGGTGAACTCATCTATATCTGGTTTCATTTTTTTCTCAGACACTGAAAGTTTTCTTAGGTCATTTTGGTTTATTTCCACATTAAAGTGCCCAGAATTGGCCATAACACATCCATCTTTCATGTATTTGAAATCATCTCCAGATACTACATCAATATTTCCAGTCACAGTTAAAAGAATATCTGCTTGTTTCACAGCTTCTCGAACTGGCATAACTCTAAATCCATCCATTTTAGCTTCAAGGGCCCTTATTGGATCTATTTCAGTTACTATGACATTACCTCCTAATCCTAGAGCACGCATAGCAACACCTCTTCCACACCAACCATAACCACATACTACGACGGTTTTACCAGCAATTAACATGTTGGTGGCTCCCATGATTGAATCAAAGGTGGATTGTCCGGTTCCATACCTATTATCAAAAAGATATTTAGTATAGGCATCATTCACAGCCATAACTGGAAATTTTAATGCTCCATCTTCGGCCATACCTTTTAATCGGTGGATTCCAGTAGTAGTCTCCTCACAAGCACCTTTAATTTTGCTTAAAAGCTCTTTTCTTTCTCTATGAACTAAAAAGATCATGTCTGCTCCGTCATCAATTAAAATGTCCGGGTCGTGATCTAGAACTTTATGGATGTTTTGGTAATATTCTTCGCTCGTTTCTTCTCTCCAGCCGTACATATTGAGACCCAGTGCTGCTCCAGCAGCGGTGGCATCATCGTGGGTTGAAAGAGGATTACATCCTGTCATTGCTACTTCAGCCCCTCCAGCTTGCAAGGTTAGTCCTAAATTAATGGTTTTAGGTTCTAGATGCAGACAAGAGGCAATTGTGATTCCTTCAAAAGGTTTGGTTTCTTCAAATTCTTTTTTAATGTGCTCTAAAACAGGCATGTGTTTTTGTACCCATTCTATCTTTTTTTTACCTTGGGGTGCTAGTGAAATATCTTTTACATCATAGGGCATTATATCACCGTTATTTGTCATATAATTCATATCAAAATGATTTTTTTTAAATGAATCTTAATTATATTTCTATTATTTATTTCAATAGTTTAATATCACTTTAATTTCTATAAATATTTTCTTTATTATGTAATATTTAATAAGAATATTTTATTGAAATATATTAACTTGTTTAAAATATATTTGGGAATGGATTTAAAATTAAATATAATAAATATCAGTTCTTGAACCGTGCTTTGATTTTGTGGCGATTCAGTGATTATTTTATCCGAAAATGAGTAAAAATCATTTAAAAATTTAATTATTTTAAAAAATAGCAGAATTAATTAATTAATAGAAATTAAAAAATTAAGAAGAGATTTGATTCTCTTCATTTATTTTCAAGTTTAATGGTACTGAACCATTTCACTTTCATTTTGTTTTGGTTTTACCTTTTCCATGGCTTTTTTGAAGTAGGCCATAGTAACGGTTTCCGCTTCCAAGTTATCTCTTAGAGTTAACATGGCTGCTTCCCGGCACACAGATTCTATATCTGCACCGACATATCCTGCACTGGTTTTGGCAAGTTTTTCAATTTCCACATCGTCATCCAAAGGCATTTTTTTGGTATGGACCTTAAATATGGCCAGTCTGCCATTTTCATCAGGATCTCCTACTTTAACATGCCTATCAAACCTTCCAGGTCTTAGAAGAGCAGAGTCTAGCATGTCTGGTCTATTAGTAGCAGCAATAACTGATACATCTTGTAATTCTTCCATACCATCGATTTCAGTAAGTAGTTGATTTACAACTCTCTGAGTAACTCCAGAATCTGATGATGAACCGCTTCGGGTGGAAGCAATAGAGTCTATTTCATCAAAAAAGATTACAGTAGGTGCAGTTTGTCTGGCCTTTTTGAAAACTTCCCTAACACCTTTTTCTGACTCTCCTACCCATTTAGATAGTAATTCAGGACCTTTAACAGATATAAAGTTAGCATCACTTTCATTGGCTACGGCCTGGGCCAGGAGAGTTTTTCCAGTACCTGGAGAACCATGAATTAGGACTCCTCGGGGTGGTCTTACTCCAAATTTCTTGAAGTTTTCTGGATATTTTAAAGGCCATTCAACAGCTTCTTTGAGTTCTTGCTTAGCACTGTCTAGTCCACCTATATCATCCCATTTAATATCTGGAACCTGTACTAGAACTTCTCTTAGTGCAGATGGTTGGATTTCTTTTAAAGCCTCTTTGAAGTCTGATTTATTCACAATCATCTTCTTCAAGGTTTCTTTAGGAATTTCTTCGTCTGCTTTAATATCGGGTAGTACTCGGCGGAGAACTCGCATGGCGGACTCTTTACAGAGAGATTCAAGGTCAGCACCAACAAATCCATGAGTTATCGCGGATATTTCGTCAAGATCCACATTTTCATCTAGGGGCATACCTCTAGTATGAATCTCCAGCACTTCTTTTCGACCTTCTTTATCAGGCACGCCGATTTCAATTTCCCTATCAAATCTACCTGGTCTTCTTAAAGCACCATCAAGTGCATCTGGCCTATTTGTTGCTCCAATAACAACAACTTGCCCTCTAGCTTTAAGACCATCCATTAAGGTTAGTAACTGAGCTACAATTCTGCGTTCTACTTCCCCACTAACTTCTTCTCGTTTTGGTGCAATAGCATCTAGTTCATCAATGAATATTATGGAAGGTGCATTCTCCTCTGCTTCTTCAAAGAACTCTCTTAATCGTTCTTCTGACCCTCCAACATATTTACTCATGATTTCTGGCCCGTTTATGGTTATGAAGTGAGCGTCACTTTCATTGGCTACGGCCTTGGCCAGGAGCGTTTTTCCAGTTCCGGGAGGACCATGCATGAGCACACCTTTGGGTGGTGAGATTCCTAATCTCTCAAAGAGCTCTGGTCTCTTTAAGGGTATCTCTATCATTTCCCTTACTTTCTTAACTTCCTCTTTGAGGCCTCCGATATCTTCATAAGTTACATCAACCAGGTTTTTAACACCTTCAATTTTAGAAACATCTACTGGTGATGTCTGAATTTCAACTTCAGTCATTTGAGTTACTTTAACTACTCCACTTGGTTTGGTAGACACTACGGCCAGTTTTATTTCTCCTAAAGGTGAAACGTCTACCATATCACGGAAAAATTCATCAAATAAACTTCCACTACTTGGTAATCTACTTGGAGCTTGTTGTTGTCGTATCCCAGATACAATTATATCTCCTTTAACCAGTGCTCGGTTAAGGAATGCGGATCTTATGTCTCCCCTTACCATTATTTCGTGTTCTACTGGCGCTAGAACTACTTTTTGAGCATCTTTTACTTCGGCTCTGCGTACAACAACTTCTTCACCAATGGAAGCCCCAGCATTTTTTCGCATATATCCATCTATTCTTATTATTCCAAGGCCTATATCTGATTGGGAGGATACTACTGTCGCGGCAGCTATTTTTTTCCCACTTATTTCAATTATGTCTCCGTCTAGAAGATCCATTTTTTGCATACATGCTGGATCTATCCTTGCTATTGATCTACCAACATCTGATTGAGATAAAGCTTCAGCAACTTTTAAATTCATCTCTTTTTTATCCATAAAAACACCCCGCTTTTATGCTTTAATAAGTAATTTTTATTATTATTTGTTTTTAGTATAAAATAAATTTTAGTATTGTATTGTATTATGCAATTTATTTTTAAGATTAATTTTATTTCAAACTAAATCTTGCAAAATCTTTTAGTAAACTTTTGTTACTATAATACAATATATGTTCATAACTTATAAAGATTTCGGTAGTTATATAGGAAATGCGGATTTTTTTCATAAATTAGCCTATAAAAAAATAATCCTGAAAATTTAAAAATAGGCAAAAAAGTTTTA
>CAYUFT010000011.1:0-32988 GCA_964444115.1 uncultured Methanobacteriaceae archaeon | reverse complement strand
ACTTCAATAAATGTCCCTACTGTGGGGCCCAGAATAGGCCTTTATCCACTTACTGTTCCCAGTGCGGTAGGGAACTATCCCCTCACTATAAAAAAGTGCAGACGGCCAAAAAAATATTCAAAGGATCTAAAATTATTATTAAATCCGTGGTTTCCAAAAAGTACCGGGAAAAGACCATACAAAAAGTAGTGGGTAAATCTTATGGTTTTAATATGAACCAGAACATGGGAAACTTTTCACCGAAAAAATCTGGTGATTTTGGATATATTCTATGTGACAAGTGCCCGGTTTATTATAAATTAGACCATCCACTGGGCCCTGAAGACTCACGAGTCTGTGGTTGTGGTGGTAATTTAGTTTACTCTGATAAACCTCGTTATGAGAATTAATATATTATTTTATTTTTTTATTATTACTATTATTATAAAATAGTTTTTTTAAGTAAAATGTTTTAAAATTCATTTATGGTCCTTTAGATTATTTTTTTTAATATTAATAGTTGAATTATATTCTTTTTTTTTTTTCAGTAATCTTTAAATATAATGTAAACTATTTTTTACATATGGAATATATTTTTTACATTCCGTTTTAATTACTTAGAATATCTATGAGGAGAACATCTATGAAATACGTTATTGAAACTAAAAACTTGACTAAAAACTATGGCCCTCAAATAGGAGTTGACTCAGTTAATATTAAAGTGGAAAAAGGTAGTATCTATGGCCTACTCGGTAGAAACGGTGCTGGAAAAACCACTCTCATGTGTATGCTCATGAATCTTTACCATCCAACTTCCGGTGAAATCCTTCTTTTTGGAGAAAACTATCATGAAAACCCAGATATCTATAAAAGAATTGGAAGTATCATAGAATCCCCTGGTTTTTATGAGAACCTCACCGGAGAAGAAAACTTGAGATACTTTGCCCGTTTAGGGGGAAATTATAAAAAAGAGGAAGTGGATAATGCCCTAAAAATCATGGGCCTGGATAAAGAACCTGGTAAAATATTTGGAAAATATTCACTGGGGATGAAGCAAAGACTGGGAATTGCGGCGGCTATCATGCATAATCCTGATCTTTTAATACTGGATGAGCCAGTCAATGGTCTGGATCCTGTGGGAATAAATGAAGTACGAAAATACCTAAAAAAACTGTGCTCCGAAAAAGGCACCACTATCCTTATCTCCAGCCATATCCTCACTGAAATAGAGAAACTGGTGGATACCATTGGGGTGATTCACCAGGGAAAATTAATTGAAGAAATTTCTCTGGAGAATCTGCAAAGAAAGAATCAGCACTACGTGGAATTTGAAGTATCCCCTAGAGATAAGGCTTCTACCATACTACAAGAAAAATTTGCCATAGAACCACACCAGGTAGCTGAAAATGATTGCATACGTATTTATTCTGGCATTGAAAAACGGGGACAGCTCAATAATGCCCTGGTGGAAGAGGGCATTGAAGTGAGTAAAATAAGCCTGGGAGAAAGTAAGCTAGAAGACTACTTCACCAAACTAATTGGAGAGGATTCCATTGCATAAACCTAAGCAACAATCAATTTTAACCAGAATCATAAAAAGAACAGCTAGAAAAGAACTAACAGGTGATGATTACCTTGCATAATATAGTACATGGTGAATTTTTAAAATTAAAACGCTCAAAAATGTTTTTAATCTGCCTTTTAGGTAGTTTGACTGCTCCCATAATGGTTTTTATTGGGTTATTGAAATCCTACTTAGAAAACCCCCTAGAAATAATCACCTACAGTGATCTTTTGGATCAAACTAACATGTATGTGGTACTCTTATTTGGATTGGTGGTATATGTAGTAATAGCCGCCTACCTCTTCAGCCGGGAATACACCGAACACACCCTGAAATCCGTTATTGCCACCCCAGTCTCCCGGGCCAGATACATCACCGGTAAATACCTCATGTTCTTCATCTGGGTCATGTTTTTAACCCTGGTAGCCTGGTTGGGAACCTTCTTCTTTGGAGCCCTGGGTGGTGCCTCAGATTTTAGCTGGACCATAGTCTTTCAGTCCTTCTATCAATTCTATGCTGCAGCCATCCTCCTCTACTTGACCCTGACTCCCTTTGTCTTTATCACTTTATGGATGAAGAGTCTGGTTCCAGCCATAGTAGTGGCCGCAGCCATAAGTATGGGTAATGTGGCCTTATTTAATGATAGTTTGGCAGCATTATTCCCCTGGACCTCAGCCTTTTTACTGGGTACTGGTCAACTGGGAGCTTATGGATACACCCCGACCATACCCCTGGTGATCGTTATAGTCACCTTTTTAGCCGGTTTGGTAGCCAGTTTTATCTATTTTAAAAGAGAAGATGTGAAATTATAATCCTTCACATTATTCTTTTTTTGATGTTGTTTGATTCTAAATCTTTTTAAAATGGTTGGCGTAACGGTTATATAAGAATCAGATAATATTATGATTATAAATTCGAAGTTCCGGGTTGTTTCTATTTTATGAAAACTAGAATAAGGTATCTGCGTCAGGAATTGGGTATTAGTCAGCAAGACCTGGCTAAACAAGTTGGAGTGACCAGACAAACCATCAATGCACTGGAGAATGGTAGATATAATCCCTCCTTATTGGTGGCCCATAAAATAACCAAAATACTGGGATGTTCCCATATTGAAGATGTATTCTTAATTGAATAGATTAGTAGTGAGTTGTATTTTTATGATTTTAGATATTCTCAAAGACTCCATAGAATATTCAGCCCAGAGTTGGAAAACAGTTTTAAAGGTAGGCGGTTTAATATTTGTAAGCTTTATATTTTTTCCCATATTCTTGGTAAGTGGATACTCCTACCGAATTACCCATATTGCCCTAAATGGTATGATTAATGGTGAAGATCCTTTACCTGAATTTAAAAACTGGAAAAAAATGCTTATTGAAGGAATCAAGGTATTTCTAGTTAAATTCACCTATCTGTTACCGGTTACTATCATAATAACTCTGGGTCTTATTTTTAAAATAAATTTTATGGTACTAATCATCACTTTCCTCTTTACCGGGATTATTTTATATTTTTTCTCCATTATGGGAATGGTACATATGGTAAAAAATAAGGGAAATTTAAAAGTAGCATTCAAGGTTCAGGAGTTATTTTCCATAATTCGATCTATAGGCTGGCATCAGTATATAGGATTCTATGTGGGCTTCCTGGCGGTTATTATTGGCCTTTTATCAGTCGCTCTACTTCTATCTGGAATGATTTTCTCGATATGTTTTTTGATTATACAAGCCTTCATTCTAGACAAATTATTTTATGGAAATCTGGTTCTCGCTACCGGCTCTATAATTTTTGGAATAATCTTTATATTCTTATTTATGCCCTACTTCACCATTTTCGAATCCCGGGCCGTGGGATTAATATATAATATGCGGGAATAATCCGATTTAACCATTAATATTGGTTTTATACACTAATTTTTATTTTAATTATATAACCAAGAAAAAAATATTTTTTTTTGTGAATCTTTTAGCCCTGAAGATTAAAAACAAAGAACCTGGAAAAAATAATTAAATAGCAACATTTTACCGTGTTTTTGCGATTTACAGAAAGAGATTTACTTAATTTTCATTATTTGAGATATAAATAAATGATATTCTGTTGTAAACTAATTAAAAAAACCAGTATTAAAAAATAATATGTGATAAAATTGTTTTTTTAAAAAAGATAAGAAAATATTCTAATTAAATAACCTGGAAAACAGTGTCCAGTAATCGGGTGGTGTTATTCATAACATCTGCTTTTCCCAACCATTCTGGGATCTCATAAACAATAACTGGGTTTCCAGTGGCTACTATAGGGTCATCCACTATTTCAATGGAGGTACTATCTGCTTTTTTACTTAAATCCCGGGTACAGAAATTGAAATCAGTTAAAATATAACGCATTGATTGGGCTATTTCCATGGATTTGGTATCCATACTGGGAGTAGCAAAGTAATAACCATCACCATAGCCCTCTTCATGGTCATGACAAATTATCACCAGACCATATTTTGATTTTTTAATATCCGGGATTACATACTTGGCTACTAAGTATTCACCGTTGTTACGACCAGTATAGAAGTTTTCAGGATAGGCAGTAACGTTTATTTTATAGTTGACTATTTCCACGTTGTGATTTTTAGTGTATGATTTTACAACTTGCGGCACGATATTTTTTGCTGATGTTTCTCGAGGGTGCATACCAGTAATAACTGCTATTTTTTTAGTGGTATTGCTTGAATTTGAATAAGTGATCTTGGTAACTGTACCTTTGTTGTCTGAACCGATGATTTTTGTAGGAGGCCCCATATGAGCACCCACATTGAGTGTGCCCTGCACAATTATAGCTGATGTAATGATAATTACAATTGCAATGGCCAGTATATGTATTGTCTTCATAATATCACATTAAATTAATAAATAAGGTAATAATTAGTTATAAATTAAAAATTGTAAGCTTAAAATAAGCATTAAAATCCTTAAAATAATTATTCCATATTTACCTAACCTAACATATATTCTTTTACATTTAATTCTCAGCAATGATTTCAAAATAAAAATCATAAAATAGAATACATTTTTAATGAATTAAGGTTAAAACTTTAATAAATATAATTTATCTAATTTAGAAATTTCATTTAAATATTAAATAACTGATTTTATTATTAATTAATATACTAAATAAAACAAAATATTAACCTAAAGCAAAGATACAAGTGATATAAATCATTTAATCAAATTAATAAATTATGTTAAAATTTAATTGGGGGATGAATCACGTCAACGAATCCTGATTCAAGTCAAGTTTATAGATTTATTTTTGAAAGTAGTTTAGATGCTATTTTATTAACTGCTCCAGATGGCCCTATTTTAGCTGCAAATTCTGCAGCGGAGACACTTTTTGGATATTCTCAAGATGAATTACGTCAACTGGGTAGATCTGGAGTAGTGAATATAAAAGATCCGCGATTACCTATTCTTTTAGAAGAAAGAAGGCGTAAAGGTAAAGCAAAAGGTGAGTTGACATTTATACGTAAAAATGGGGAAAAATTTCTAGGCTTTATTTCTTCCCATATATTTAAAGATGAAAATGGTCATGAAAGAACCAGTATGACTATCTTTGACCTTACTGAAATTAAAAAAAGGGAAAAGGCTTTAAAAGAAAGTGAAGAGCAGTATCGTTATCTTTTTGATACAATTGCTCAGGGAATAGTTTATCAAGACTCCACGGGCAATATAACTTCTGCAAATATTGCTGCACAGAAGATACTGGGTTTAACATTGGATGAAATGCAAGGTAGGACATCCACCGACCCCCGTTGGAAGTCCATTCACGAAGATGGCTCGGACTTTCCTGGAGAAAACCATCCGGCCATGCTGGCCTTAAAAACCGGTCAAAAAATAGAAAACGTAGTTATGGGAGTTTATGATCCTAAAAGAGAGGAACAACGCTGGATAAAAATAAATGCCATACCTCAATTTAAAAATAATGAAAAGCTTCCTTATCAGGTATACACTACTTTTGAAGATATTACTAAACGCAAAAAAGCTCTGGAATCATTAAAGGAAAGTGAGGAACGTTATTCTATAACTCTTGATGCAGTAAATGATGGACTATGGGATTGGAATGTTTCATCAGGAGATGCGTTTTTCAGCCCTAATTATTACAAACTATTGGACTATAATCCAGGAGAATTTCCGGCGAGCTATGAATCCTGGCGATTACTGGTACACCCCGAAGATATTGATTCTGTTGAAAAAGAGTTAGAAGAAAGCGTTAAATTTGGAATCGGATTTGAAATAGACCTCCGGATGAAAACTAAATCTCAAAACTGGTTATGGGTATCTACCCGGGGAAAATCCATTGAAAAAGATTCAACCGGAATGTCAACCCGAATGGTTGGCACACTGAGTGATATTTCGCGACGTAAAAATGTTGAATTATCTCTAAAAGAAAGTGAAGAGAAGTATCGTATCATTTCAGAGAATACTGGTGATGTTATATGGGTATTGGATATCAATTCTCATAAATTTAGCTATGTAAGTCCTTCTGTTTACAAATTAAGAGGTTACACCGTAGAAGAAGTTTTAAAACAATCTCTGGAGGAAGTAATGACTCCTGAATCATACCAGTTCATTTCAGATAATTTGCCCAGTTTAATTCAATCTATTATTGCTGGGGATGATTCTGCTTTAATAAAGACTAAAAGGATTGATCAGCTACACAAGAATGGAACTGTAGTACCTACAGAAGTGGTAACCACTCCTTTAATTAATCAAGAGGGACAAATAACCCAAATATTGGGTGTGAGCAGGGATATCACAGAACGCGTGAAAATGGAAGACCAAATACAAAAATCATTGAAAGAAAAGGAAATACTCCTTAAGGAAATCCACCACCGGGTTAAAAATAACTTAATGGTCATTTCTAGTTTATTGAATCTCCAGTCCCGTTACATTAAAGATAAAGAGGTTTTAGGGATTTTTAAGGAGAGTCAAAGTCGTGCCCGGTCAATGGCACTTATACATGAAAGGTTATACCAATCTTCTGATCTCAAACGGATAAACTTTGGTGCTTACATCCGAACTTTGGCCATAGATATTTTCCACAGTTATATCTCTGATAATGAGCGCTTTAAATTAACTATGGATGTTGATGATCTGATGCTGGATATAAACACTACCGTCCCTTTGGGCCTTATATTAAATGAACTGGTTTCCAACTGCATGAAACATGCTTTTCCTGATGATAGAACTGGTGAAATTAAAATAGATTTCCATAAAAATGATGGGGAATATGTATTAAAAGTGAGTGATAATGGAATAGGTTTTCCAGAAGATCTGGACTTTAAGAACACGCAATCACTGGGTTTGCAGATTGTAAATAGTTTAACCAATCAAATTGATGGCGAAGTTTATTTAGATCAAAGTCAGGGAACCGCATTTACCATTACTTTCCAGGAAAGTAAATATAGTTAAAAATGGCCTGGATTACCAAAAACTTTTAAAATAGCCTTTTTATAAAAAATTTACCATAAATTTATCATGGATATTATTAATAATAATTATTGATTAAGTTTTATCGGGGGATGATTTATTTCAACTAATCCTGATTCAAATCAAGTATATAAGTTTATTTTTGAAAGTAGCTTGGAGGCTATTTTATTAACCAAGCCGGATGGTACTATTTTAACTGCTAATCATGCGGCTGAGGAATTATTTGGATATTCTGAAGAAGAATTTCGCACACTTGGCAGGTCTGCCATTGTTGATATGGAAGATCCAAAATTACCAGTTCTTTTAGAAGAAAGGCGTAGTAAGGGCAAAGCAAAAGGTGAGCTGACTTTTATACGCAAGAGCGGAGAAAAATTTTCCGGTTTAATTTCTTCCCATATTTTTCAAGATGAAAATGGTAATGAACGAACTACAATGGTTATCA
Source organism: uncultured Methanobacteriaceae archaeon (assembly GCA_964444115.1). Taxonomy (GTDB): domain Archaea; phylum Methanobacteriota; class Methanobacteria; order Methanobacteriales; family Methanobacteriaceae; genus UBA349. The sequence continues at coordinate 25,529 of CAYUFT010000011.1, read as the reverse complement.
GAGATCTATCTGAAACTAAAAAAGCCGAAAAAGCAGTTAAAGAATCAGAAACATATTATAGGGTAATTTTTGAACATACTGGAACGGCAACAATTATCATTGAAGAAGACACCACCATATCTCTGGCTAATGAAGAATTCGAAAAACTCAGTGGGTATTCCCGCGAAGAATTAGAGGGCCACAAAAGCTGGACCGATTTTGTGGAAAAAGAAGATCTTGCCAAAATGAGGGAATACCACCGTCTTCGCAGAATTAATTCTACTTCAACACCATTAATTTATGATTTTAGGTTTATTGACCGTGTGGGAAATGTTAAAAACATACACCTGGATATTGGAATGATTCCCGGCACCAAAAGAAGCGTGGCATCTCTATTAGATGTTACTGATCGTAAAAATGCGCTTGAAGACAGCCAGAAACTCTATGAAATGGAACTTGAAGCACGTGATGAAACTGATGCATCAAAAAATCAGATTTCAACAGTTTTAGAGCGAATCAGCGATTCTTTTGTGGCTTTGGACAACAACTGGCACTATACCTATGTAAATAAAAAGGCAGCGGAGATGTTCGAAAAAACTCCAGAAGAAATGGTAGGCCAACACATCTGGACCATGTTTCCAGAGGGAATAGGTCAACCATTTTATAAAGCTTACCACCAGGCACTGGAAGAACAGGTACAAGTTCATATAGAGGAATATTATCCTCCCTATGACCGCTGGTTTGAAAACGACATTTATCCATCAGAAGACGGAATTACCATCTTTTTTAAGGAAATCACCGAACGGGTGAAGATGCAGGAGGAGCTTTTAAGTAAAGAAAGGGAACTATCCTCTATTTACAATAATATTTCCGAGGTTCTTTACTCACTTTCTGTGGAAGAAGGAGATAATTATCGGTTTATTTCAGTTAATCAATCTTTCTTAGATACTACGGGATTAACAGAAACTCAAGTTGTAGGTAAATATGTTCATGAGACTATTCCAGAACCGTCTTTGCAATTAGTTCTTAATAATTATAAAAAAGCAATCCATGAGAAAAAAACTGTTCGCTGGGAAGAAGTTACAGAGTATCCCACCGGAAAAAAGTATGGAGAAGTATCAATTACACCAGTATTTGATACGGAAGGCCACTGTAAAAATCTAATAGGGACTGTACACGACATCACTGAACGCATGGAGATGCAGGAAGAGATTTTATTTAAGACCACACTCCTGGAAGCACAACTGGAATCAAATATTGATGGTATTTTGGTGGTGGATGATAGAGGACAGTCTATTTTGTATAACCATCGTTTTGGTGAAATGTGGAATATAACTCCTGCCCTTTTAGAATCTGATGATGATAAAAAGATGATTGATTGTGTTTTAAGCCAGTTAAAATATCCTGAAATATTCACCCAAAAGGTAGAATATCTATATGCTAATAAATCTGAAAAAAGCCTGGATGAAATAGAATTCAAGGATGGGAAAATCTTTGAAAGATACTCATCTCCTTTGATTGATGCAGAGGGCAAATATGATGGTCGAATCTGGTACTTCAGGGATATCACTGAACTAAAACAATCTCAGAAAGCATTAATTGAAAGCGAGAAAAATTATCGTGAACTGGTGGATAATTCATTAGTAGGAGTTTATAAAACTAACTTAAATGGAGATATACTATTTGCAAACACGGCTATGGCTAATCTGGGTAATTTAGATGGTTTTAAGGATTTAAAGGGTAGAAATATAATTGAATTTTATAATAACCCATCAGATAGAGAAAAATTGATCCGGCTCCTTAAAAAAGAAGGTAAAGTTAACCAATTTGAGATGGAACTGGTTTCTGATTTCGGTGAAGTTGTCAACGTACTAATTACTGCACAACTATCGGGTGATAATATATTGGGCATGATAATCGACACCACCGAGAAAAAGAAAGCAGAAACTGCTCTTATAACTAGTGAAAATAAATACCGTGCCCTTTTTGATAATGCAGAAGATGGAATATTTTTAATGAAAGGAGAAAATTTTATTGAATGTAATGAAAAGGTTCTAGAGATCTATGGTGTAGGTCGGGATCAAATAATAGGACAATCTCCTATAATATTTTCTCCAAAGTTCCAAAGCGACGGAGAAAGGTCTGAAAATAAAGCCAAGAGATTTATTAATCAGGCCCTGCATGGTAATCCACAACATTTTGAATGGGAACATCTTCGTTATGACGGCACTACTTTTTATACTGAAGTATCTTTAAACCGAGTAAAAATTGATGACGAATATTTAACCCAGGCCATGGTAAGAGATGTAACTGAAAGAAAAAAAGCAGAGAGTCTGGAGAAAGAAAATATCAAGCTCCAAGAACTGGATAAACTTAAATCCATGTTTATTGCCAGCATGAGCCACGAGCTTCGAACACCTTTGAATTCCATTATTGGATTTACCGGTATCATTTTACAGGGTATGTCTGGAGAGCTTACAGATGAACAGCAAAAACAGCTTAGTATTGTGAAAAATAGTGCAAATCATCTTTTATCATTGATAAATGATGTTATTGATATAAGCAAGATTGAAGCCGGTAAGGTGGAACTTTTCATCGAAGATTATGATCTTTCATCAATTATGGGTGAGATAGAAGAATCTTTTATGGATGCTATAACTAGAAAACACCTAAAAATGTCTTTAAATATGCCGGAGACTCTCTTAGTAAAAGGGGACGAACGGAGGACCAAACAGGTGATTATGAATATAGTTAGTAATGCCATCAAATTCACCCCAGAGGGTAGTGTGACTATAAATGTAGGAGAAAATAATAGAATGGTTGAAATTTCTGTAAAAGATACTGGAATAGGTATTAAGGCAGAAGATAGGGGTAAATTGTTCCAAGCCTTTTCCCGGATTTATGTAGAGGGTCAACCAATGATGGAAGGTACGGGTTTGGGACTTTACCTTTCCAAAAAGATAGCTGATCTCCTGGGTGGGGATATTCATGCCACCAGTCAGTTTAATTTGGGCAGTGAATTCATTTTTGTATTTCCAGTAAAATATTCAAAACCCGAGGTTATTTAATGAAAAGGATACTTATTGTGGAGGATAATGACGACAACATGTATTTGATAGGATTCATTGTCCGAAAAAAAGGTTACGATGTTATTGAAGCCAGAACTGGTCAGGAAGGTGTTTATTCAGCTATAAAAGAAAAACCTGATATGATACTTATGGATATCCAGCTTCCCGATTTTGATGGGCTGGAAACTACTCGAAGGATAAGAGAATCAGATTTAGATCCAAATATTCCAATTATTGCTCTTACTTCCTATGCTATGGCGGGAGATAAACAAAGAGCACTGAAAGCAGGCTGTAACGGATATATTGAAAAACCAATTAATCCCGATACAGTAATGGATGAGATTGAGAAATTTTTAATAAAATAATATTTATTAATCTATGGGAGATTGGCATGAAAGTCTTGATAGTTGATGACTTGGAAGAGAATCTATATTTAATGGAATCCCTGTTGAAAGGAAAAGGATATGAGGTCGTATCAGCTAGAAATGGCCTGGAAGCACTGGATAAATTGAGAAAAGACTCTTTTCAACTCATTATATCCGACATATTAATGCCAAAAATGGATGGATATGGTCTTTGCCGGGAAATAAAAAAGGATGAAAAACTGAAAGATATTCCATTTATATTTTATACTGCCACTTATACCAGTAAAAAAGATGAAAAATTTGCCCTGGGTCTGGGTGCAGATAAATTCATAATCAAACCACAAGAACCTGAAATTTTCATAAAAAACATAAGGGAAGTTCTTCTGGAAACTGAAGAAAAACGTTTGGCAGGGAAAAAAGCATCTGAAATGAATAATATGACTTTTCTAACAACCCACAATGAGCGTCTAATTAATAAACTTGAAACACGTATACAGCAGCTTCAAGAAACCAATAGGGCATTGGAAAATGAAATCCGGGAACGGAAAAAAATTGAATCATCCTTGAAAGAAGCAGAAGAGCAGTACCGGATTGTAGCTGATTTTAATTATGATTGGGAAACATGGATCGATGAAACGGGAAATAACTATTATTATGTCTCTCCTAGCTGTGAGAGAATTACTGGATATAAAGCAGAAGAGTTTCTCAAGGATCCGCAACTTTTAGAGAAAATAATTATTCCTGAAAATCAAAAAAAATTTAAAGAGCACTTAGATGAATTATCGGCTGATAACGTAGTTGTTGAGGACATTATATTCCGTATAACTGCTCTAGATGGTGAAATACGTTGGATAGAACACGTATGTCAACCAGTTTTTGATGAGAATGGAAATTATCGGGGCCGTAGAGGTAGTAATCGTGATATAACTGAGAAAAAGAGAGCTGAAGATGAAATTCGACAACAATACCATTTTTTGCAGCATTTAATGGATACTATCCCTTATCCTCTGTTCTACAAAGACTTAAATTATACATATATTGGATGCAACCAGGCTTTTGAGGAATTTTTAGGATTATCTAAAGAAAAAATTATTGGGAAAACAGTTTATGATGTTTTATCCAAAGAACAAGCTGATAAATACCACCAGAAAGATAAGGAACTATTTGAAGGTGAGGATTGGCAGGTTTATGAGGCTCCTGTTCAATATTATGATGGTTCACAGCACATAGTTCTCTTTAACAAGACCACCTTTGATGATCAGGAAGGTGATGTGGCGGGTTTAATTGGTGTGATGGTGGATATCACTGAACTTAAAAATGCTGAAAATGAAATTAAAGAATCTCTTAGGGAAAAAGAGATCCTTCTTCAGGAAATCCATCACAGAGTTAAGAATAATATGCAGGTTATTTCAAGTTTACTAAGGCTTCAATCTGATTTTGTAGATGAGGATATAAGGGGTGTTCTGGAAAGCAGTCAAAATAGGGTCAAATCCATGGCATTGGTGCATGAGAAATTATACCGATCCCAGAGCTTGAGCAGAATTGACATGGCCGATTACATCCAGAGTTTAGTTTCTAATTTATTTTATTCATATGTTACTAAAAAAGATCAAATTAAGCTTATTTTTGAAATAGAAGACATAGAATTCAATATTGAAACTGCGATTCCCTGTGGACTGATACTAAATGAACTGATATCTAACAGTTTAAAATATGCTTTCCCCTCAGGAAGAACAGGAGAAATGTATATTTCACTTAAATTAAAAGAAGATAATTACGAATTAATTGTTAAAGACGACGGTATAGGCCTTCCAGAAGATTTAGACTTTGAAAATGTGGATTCATTGGGATTACAGTTAGTTAATAGCTTGATTACTCAACTGGAAGGAGAAATTGAAGTTGATAAGAGTTGGGGTACTGAATTTAAGATTACTTTTAGGGAATTGGAGTACACTAGAAGAATTTAGATGATATTTTAAACATCAATATTTTCAATTATTTCTGGATTTGAAGTTATTTTTTCAAAATTTATATCATTTAGTAAATCTAAATATATAATTAAAAATGGTAACATTTTAATAACTATTTAATTGTTTTTACAAGGGTTTTTCATGAGCAAAAAAAATGAAAACAAAGCAAAAGGGGAAATAAACGATATATCGAAGATAGATAACTCCTTAAATAAATTTCCAGTAGTTGCGATTGGATCATCGGCCGGAGGATTTGATGCTTTAAAGAAGTTTTTTAAGGCTATGCCTGATGATTCTGGTATGGCATTTGTACTGGTACAACATCTGGACCCTAACCATGAAAGTTCCATGGTAGAGCTTATGAGTCGATACACTCCTCTAAAAGTGTTTCAGGCCAAAGATGGCATGAAAGTAGAACCGGACCATCTGTATATAATTCCCCCTAATAGAGATATGGGTATGATGAACGGAAATCTCCAATTAATAGAACCTTTAGAACCGCACGGGCTTAGATTACCCATTAATTTCTTTTTAAACCATCTTGCTGACGATCAAAAAGAAAATTCAATAGCCATAATATTTTCTGGATATGGGAGTGATGGTACAATCGGTATAAAATCTATAAAAGCCGTTGAGGGAATGGTAATGGCCCAAGATCCTGAAACAGCAGAATCGGATAGTATGCCAGCTAGTGCTATAAAGACAGGACTGGTGGACTTCATTTTGCCTCCTGAGGAAATGCCTGAAAATCTGATCTCATATACCTCCTCGGTTCAAAAAACTATTAAAAAAATCAGAACTCCTAAAGATGAAACTGAAAGAGCATTGCAGAAGATATTCATGCTTATTAGAAACCACACCGGACATGATTTTTCTTATTATAAAGAAAATACTGTTTACCGTAGAATAAGTCGACGCATGAATGTCCATCAAATAGAAAACATATCACAATATCTCCTTTATTTACAACAAAATCCTCATGAAATTGATATTTTGTTTAAAGAACTATTAATTAATGTTACTAAATTCTTCAGGGACGATAAAGCGTTCGATTCTGTTAAAAACAATCTAAGAAATTTAATAAAACATAAATCAGACGTAGATCAGTTTAGAGTGTGGATTCCGGGCTGTTCTAGTGGAGAAGAAGTTTATTCTATAGCTATTATTATTCACGAATTGTTGGAAGAATCTGGAAAAAATATTGAGGTACAGATATTTGGTACCGATATAGATTTGGATGCTATAAAATCTGCTCGTTCAGGAACTTATCCTAATACTATTTCCACAGATATTAGTCCTGAACGGCTACAAAGATATTTTGTAAAAAAAAATAACCTTTACATTATTCGCAATGAAATCCGGGAAATGGTAGTATTTGCACCTCACGATGTTATTAAGGATCCTCCTTTCACCAAACTAGATATTTTGTCCTGTCGAAACCTTTTGATTTATCTTAATGCAGAGGCACAACAGAAAGCACTTTCCAATTTTAATTATTCTCTTAATAATAGTGGAATTTTATTTTTAGGCCCTTCTGAAAGTGTGGGTGAATTTCTTGATGCTTTTACGTTTCTGGATAAGAAGTGGAAAATATTTAAATGTGTTAAATCCACTGAATTCGTACGTCGGTTTGTTAATGTTCATCCTATACCTCGAAATATTCCGACAGCCCATTTAGATAGAGATATGGGTTTTGAACAATCAAAAAATAGTTCAAATGTATTAAATATTTCTAAATTAGTTGAAAAAGAGCTTTTAGATATTTATGTCCCTCCATCAGCTATAATAACAGATTTAGGTGAAATTTTATATATTCATGGTCGTTTAGGAAATTATCTGGAGCCTGCTCCTGGAAGAGCTAAACTAAATATCTTGGACATGGCCCGGGAAGGTTTGAAATTTGATTTGAATTCTGCTATTCAAAGTGCAATTTCCAAAAAAAAAGAGGTATTGTTGGAAGGTTTACGAGTTAAAAATAATGGGAGCCATATTTTTGTTAATCTAACTGTGAAACCCCTGGACAATGAAATCACTGAAGTATTATTAATTGTTTCTTTTGAAGAGGTTCCTCAAGAAGATGATACTCATAAAAATAAGATAATGCTAGATATATCTTCTAAGGGTGCCGAAAAAATCTCTGAATTACAAAACGAATTGAAATTAACCAATGAACGGTTGAATGCTACTATCGAAGAGATGAAAAGTTCCAATGAGGAACTGCGATCAGCTAATGAAGAGCTCCAATCCATGAATGAGGAATCCCAAAGTACTAACGAAGAATTAGAAACCTCTAAAGAGGAACTGCAGTCCATCAATGAGGAGATGGTTACCGTTAATAATGAGCTTCAGATGAAGATTGATGAGTTATCTCAGACTCAAGATGACATGAATAATCTATTTAACAGCACTGAAATTGCTACTATCTTTCTTGATAATGATTTAAATATCCGACGCTTCACTAAAGAAGCTACATATATTATAAAAATGATTGAATCCGATGTAGGACGTCCTCTTTCAGATATAGTGTCCAATTTAAAATATGATGACTTGATGGAGGATATTAAAAAAGTTATGGAAAAAGTAATCTACAAAGAAATGGAACTAGAAACTGCAGATGGAGAATGGTTCCAAATCAGGATAATGCCATATAAAACATCTAATAATGTTATTGATGGCGTAGTGATTACATTTAATAATATTAGTCAGACTAAAAAACAATCAATAGAAACCGAGGATGCTTTGAAACTAGCAGATGCTGTAATTCAAACTGTACGTGAACCTTTATTGGTTTTAGATAAGGACATGATGGTGGTTTCAGCAAACAATTCATTTTACAAAACATTTAGAGTTACTCCCGAAGAGACCCTAAAAAAAATCTTGTATGACTTGGGTAACAAACAATGGGACATATCAACATTAAGGAATTTATTAGAGGATTTACTTCCCAGCAAAATTGATTTGCAGGACTATATTGTAGAAAATGATTTTCCAATCATTGGATATAAAAAGATTGTTTTAAATGCACGCCAGATTTATCAGAAGGGTAAGGGCACAGATATGATTTTATTGGCTATGGAGGATGTAAACAAAGATGAAGAGATTTATTCTTGAAATAGATTCTAAAAATTGCATTCTTTAAAAATTACTCCTTAAATTATAATATCATTCACATTTAATTTTTTAAAATGTGGTGTTTACATGAAAGAAAATTTGTACGCAGAAAAGTTTGAAGACCTCCGTAAGAAAGCAGAAGAAGCACTAAAAGATAAAAAAGGGCTTGTCAATAACAAAGCACTTGAAATTGATGAACTAATCCACGAACTTGAAGTTCATCAGATTGAACTGGAAATGCAGAATGAAGAACTTGTAACAACTCAGATGGAGTTAGAAAATTCCAGACGAGAGTATTATGAACTATATGATTTTGCTCCAGTAGGCTATTTCACCCTTGATGAAAATGTTATTATAAAGAGAGTAAATCTTTTAGGTGCTGAAATTCTGGGAAAACCCCGAAAATATCTGATAAATGAAGCTTTAATTCGTTTTATATCTCCTTCCTCCAAAAAAACATTCTATGACCATTATCAAGAGGTCAGAAAAACTCAACTTAAGAAGAGATGTCAAATTAAATTGATATCAGATAATAAAATTCCTTTTTTTCTTTCTTTAGATACTGATGCTTTTTTGGATGAAAAAGGAAATTTCAAAGGATTCATAACCACCTTAACTGATATTAGTGAAAGTAAAAAAATAGAAGAGGAGATAGAGGATTCCCTTAAAGAGAAGGAATTACTTTTGAAGGAGATTCATCATCGGGTGAAAAATAATCTGCAGGTGATATCCAGTCTCTTGAATATGCAGGCAAGGTATATTAAGAATAAAACAGATAAGGAGCTTTTCCGGGAGAGTCAGACCCGTGCTAAATCCATGGCCCTTATTCACGAGCGTCTTTATCAATCATCAGATCTGCGCAGGATAGATTTTGGTGAATATATACAAACACTAACTTATGACCTTTATCACTCTTATGGTGGAAATCCTAAAGTTATCAAACTTAACATGAATTTAGAACCTATTCTGGTAGATATTAACACGGCTATTCCCTGTGGTTTAATTGTAAATGAGCTATTATCCAATGTATTAAAACATGCTTTTCCCCAAGGTAATGCGGGTGATTTAGATATTAAATTCTATTCTGAGGGTGAAAATCTTGTTTTAATTGTTCGTGATGAAGGAGTTGGCTTTCCAGAGGATATAGACTTTAAAAATACTAACTCACTAGGATTAAGCCTGGTAAATACTTTGGTAGGTCAAATTGATGGTGAAATTGAAATTATGGTGGATCATGGGACTGAATTTAAGATTATATTTCCTGAAGTGAAATTTGATGAGTAATAAATTTTATAGTCTTTATCAGAGTATACTGAAATTTGGTGGAATGATATTTATTAAGAACCTCAAAAAAGATGAAGAAATAAGATTAAAAGCCGAAAAGCTCCTTGATAAAACTGATAACTTAATTATTCCCCATAATGATAAAGAGCTTATTGAAGAACTTCAGGTATATCAAGTAGAACTGGAAATGCAGAATGAAGAGCTAAGAAGAACTCAGCTGAAACTACAAAAGTCAGAAAATAGGTATTTTGAGTTATATAATTTAGCCCCAACTGCATATTTCACTTTAGATAAGAATGAACAAATAAAGGATGTTAATCGGGCAGGAGTTGCTTTAATGGGGCTTGAAAAAAACATTCTTATTGATAAAGCATTTATCCTGTTTGTTGCTCCTGATTCTCGCAATAAATTTTATAAACATATCAAAAAAGTTATTAGCACCAGTGAATCGCAAAAATGCGATTTAAATCTTCTAATAAATCTTAAAGTAGTCTCAGCCCATATAGAAACTGATTCTAATTATGATGCTAATGGTAACTTAAAATCAATTTTAATAACTGCTTCAGATATTAGTAAACTAAAAAAAACTGAAGATGGACTACTTAAGAGTCAGAAAAAGCTCATGATAGCAATGCAGCTTACCAAGCTTGCTTATTGGGAATATGATGTTGATTCTGAAATTTTTACTTTTGATGATCAGTTCTATGATTTGTATGGTACCAATGCTGAGACTGAAGGCGGTTATAAAATGTCTTCTGAGGCCTATGCTAATAAATTTATTTCTCCGGAGAATTCTTTTACTGTAGCCAATGAAATCGTCAAGGCTCTGGAAACACCTGATCCAAACTATTTATGAAGATTTGATCATAAGATAATTCGCGGTGATGGGGAAGAAAGATACATTTCTGTTCTTTTTGGAATTATTAAGGATTCTAAAGGACGTACTATTAAAACCTACGGGGCAAATCAGGATGTTACTGAACGGAAAATGACGGAAATGGAACTAGAAAAGTTATTAATAGAGTCAACAAGTTTAAAAGATGAATTATCAACATTAATTGAAAATATTGTGGATGAAGTATGGTTTTGTGATATTAAAGGTAATATTCTATTGGCAAATGCAGCTGCACGAAAATTTGAAAAGGAAGCAAACTTTGAATCGAGTAAATCATTGAATGGATTAATAAAAAGCGTGAAAGTTTATGATGGTGATGGAAATCTAAGGCCAAAAAAAGGTTCTCCTTTGCTGCGTTCATTAAATGGTGAAATTATCACTGAGCTTGAGGAGATTGTTGTTTTTCCCAGCTCTAAAAGAAAACAATACCGCCAGGTGAGTTCATCCCCTATCAAAAATGATAAAGGCGAAATAATTAGTGCTGTTGCTGTAGTCCGTGATATAACCAACCTAAAAGAGGCTGAAATAGAACTCTTTAAGAGTGAAGAATTTATGAAAAAAATCGTAGAAAATATTCCCGATATGATTTTTGTAAAAAATGCACCTAAATTAGATTTTTTGATGGTTAATAAAGCAGGAGAAGCACTTCTCGGACATAGCAGAGAGGAATTACTCGGAAAAACTGATTACGATTTTTTCCCAGAAAAAAAGGCCGAATTTTTCAAATCAAAGGATAATGAAGTCCTAGAAAACAAGAAAATATTAGATATTTCTGAAGAAACTGTCCAAACCAAAAACCTTGGTGAAAGAATACTCCATACCAAAAAGATCCCTATTCTTAATAGTAAAGGAGAAGCCCAATACCTCCTCGGTATCTCAGAAGATATTACAGAACGTAGAAAAGCAGAAATAAAAGTAAAAAAAAGTGAAGCTTTCTTACGAGGCATTTTTGATAACATGCCCAGTGGAATGTCAGTTTACCAGGTGCAAAATGATGGATCAAAAGGCAGTGATTACATAATAAAAGAATTTAACCGAAAAAGCCAGCAAATTGAAGGAATGAAAAGAGAAGAAGTTGTAGGTAAAAGTATCCAGGATATTAGGCCAAACATCGATGAATATGGTTTAATTTCTATTTTTAAAAAGGTTTATGAAACTGGAGAATCTATTCATTATCCTGCAAAAATCTACATAGATGAGAAATATGCTAACTGGTATGAAAACTATGTTTTCAAGACTTCTACTGGTGAAATTGTGTCCATATATAATGATGTAACTGAACATAAACTGGCAAAAGAAAAGATCAAAAAATCCTTAGAGGAAAAAGAAATTCTTTTACGAGAAGTTCATCATCGGGTTAAGAATAATATGCAAATTATTTCCAGTTTGCTTAATCTGCAATCTGGATATGTAGGTGGAAAAGCGGCTAATATTCTGGAATCGAGCAAGATGAGGGTCAAATCTATGGCAATGGTTCACGAGAAACTATACAATTCATCCAGTTTAAGCAGAATTAGCCTGGCAGATTACATCCAGAGTTTAGTTTCTGATTTATTTTATCAGTACGACCAGGAAGGTTATATTAAAAATATTATAGACGTGGAGGATATAGAATTTAATATTGAAACAGCGATTCCTATTGGTCTAATAATAAATGAACTGTTATCTAACAGCTTAAAATATGCTTTCCCAAATGGAAGAAAAGGTGAAATTTACATTTCACTTAAATTAATAGATAATAACTATAAATTAGTCATTAAAGATAATGGAATTGGCATTCCTGAAGACCTGGACTTTGAAAATCTGGATTCTTTGGGCTTGCAGTTGGTTAATAATTTGGTTGATCAATTGGATGGTTATATGAAAATTGATAAAACCCATGGAACCAAATTTACAATCACTTTTAGTGAGCTGGAATATAAAAAAAGGTATGAAGAATGACCATAACCTCATTAATCAAAGATAATCAGATCGTTACAAAAAAGTAAAATATGATTTAAATCCGTTCATACAATGTAGTTCGTTCTACTGGAACACGACCTATTGCAGTTATAGTTTCTTTCATTTTATTACTGGCTAAATGTTCTCCATGGGATGCACCGGCAGCTATGGATATTTTATCTTCCATCATAGTACCGCCTAAATCATTGGCCCCACAACAGAGTGCTACCTGGGCCATTCTAGTTCCTATTTTTATCCAGGAAGCTTGAATATTTGGTATATCTCGGCCAAGAATCACTCGTGATATAGCATGCAACTTTAAATCTTCCATTCCACTGACCCCGGTAGATTCATTACCCATCTTGTTATTTTCATTTAAGAAGGTCATAGGAACTAATTCAGTGAATCCATTAGTTTTTCGCTGTATATCCCTTAATATTAATAAGTGATCTATACGATCTTCCCAGGTTTCCACGGTACCGTACATAATGGTGGAAGTGGTAGGAATACCAACTTCATGGGCCTCCGTAATGATTTGTACCCACTGTGCTGTTGAAACTTTTTTTGGACATATTTTGGCTCGAACAGAATCAACCAGAATCTCTGCTGATGCACCAGTCATGGTGTCCAGGCCAGCTTTTTTTAAAGATTTTAGAGTATCTTTGGTAGTTATTTGGGATGCTTGGGCGGCGTGAAATATTTCTACAGGAGATAAACTATGAAGTTCAATATCATAGCTGTTTTTAATAGCTTCAATAATATTACAGTAGTAATTTACATCCATATCTGACATTATACCCCCAAATAAGCATATTTCAGTGGCTCCAAGATCTTTGGCTTCTCCCACAGATTCTAATATTTCTTCAATGGTCATTTCATATCCAATACTGTTTCTAAAGGAGCAAAAAGCACAATTAATCATACATTTATCTGTGATGTCTATGTTTCTATTGACTACATAGGTCACTTCATCCCCTACAATCTCCTGGCGTAGTTTATCAGCCACATCAAAGAGTTGGAATGGATTTGATTCTAGCAAGTTCAAAGCGTCATTTTTTGTAATCTCACCCGCAAGAGAAATATCGTATATGTCTTCCATTAAATTGAATCCTCCTTATAAATATGATAATTAATATCAACTTAAGCCTAATAAAAAGCTACTCTTTTAAATTATATGAATTCATTAATATGATTTTTTTTAATTTGAATCATTTATAATTAAATGATTTTAGGAAATTTAATATTATAATATGCTAAAATATTATATAATAAGATTTTAATTAAACTCCGCTAATTTGAATTTATTTTTTAAATTAATCATGAATTGAGTCATTAAAAATGGTGAATGATATTATGAACTTTAAAATCAAACCAGTTCCTCCTTTTGACTTTGAATTAAGTACTAAAATATTTTTAAATGATAATGAAATTGCTAAATTTGAAAATAATAAATTTGAGCATTTAATTACACTTAAAAACACTCCCCTTCTCCTGGAAATAGAATCAATGGGAACCGTTCATAAACCAGAATTATCTCTGACTCTTCAATCAGATACAGATATTTCAGATGAAAATGCTCAATTAGCTGTAAATACTGTTAAAAAAATGTTTAACCTGGATTTTGATCTGGAACCTTTCTATAATGATTCCCAGCAAGATAATATTCTTTCTAAACTGATTCCACAATTAATTGGTTTAAGAAGTCCGGTTACTGCATCTGTTTTTGAATCTCTGGTTTCTACAATTATTGAACAGCAGATATCTTTGATTGTTGCCAAAAATAGTGAAAGAAAAATGATCAAAAGATTTGGCAGTAATTTAAAGAGAGAAAACCATGTTTATTATGCATATCCTACACCTAAACAATTGAATGATGTTAGCATTCATGAACTTAAAGAATGCGGCCTAACTTTAAGAAAAACTGAATATATAAAGTCTATATCAAAGGACATAGAAAATGGTATTTTAGATCTTGAAAAATTCAAAGATTATACAGATAACCAGAAAATAATTGATGAACTATGTGAAATAAGGGGAATAGGCCTATGGACCGCGGAATTTGTTTTAATTAGAGGATTATCCCGACCAGAAGCATTTCCTGCTGATGATATTGGAATTAGAAGAATTATTTCCCACTTTTATAGTGATGATAAAAAAATAGATAATGTAGAAGCTCGTACCATAGCTGAAAAATGGGGAAAATGGAAAGGATTAGCCAGTTATTATTTGGTAATGGCTGAAATGCTAGATATTGAACTTTAATTCCTATTAAATTGATAATTGATTGATTTTTCTCCTTTACATAAAAACAAATAAGACGGATTATATATTAAATTAATAATTAGAAATAATTTTATCTATCATTAATCAGTGTATCATGAAAAATATGATTTTTATTTATACTTAAGGGGATAATATGGCCAGAGATGTTCCAAAGAATGATGAATTAGGGATGCAAAATAAGGATTTAAATAACATTCAGCTTGAATTGGAAGAATCCCAGCGTAAATGTTTGGAACTTTATAATTTATCTCCCCTAGGATTCTTCACCTTGAATCCAAATAAAATTATCACCAATATCAATTTGGCCGGGGCTTCACTTTTAGGTTTTGATAGAGAAAAATTATTAGATAAATCATTTATTTCATATATTTCTCTGGAATCTAAACAATTATTTGAAAAACATATTCAAAAAGTCTTGGATACTAGAAAAAAACAAAAATGTGAAATTAGTCTTAAAAATATAAAAAAATCGCTGTATGTTTCCATAGAAACCCTGCCAATTTTTAATAATAATGCCACTAGTACCAATAATCATAATAATAGGGATATTAAAGAGTTCCAATTAGCTGTCACTGATATAAGTGAACTTAAAACTGCTAAAAATTCAATTTATGATGGTGAATCCGATTATCGTCATCTTCTAGAAGGTTTAAGAGACCTGGTTGTCAAAATAGACAACAAAGGCAGGTTTCTATATGTAAGTCCTAGTTATTGCCACATGTTCGCCAAAACAGAAGAAGAATTATTAGGTAAAAATTATATGCCTTTAGTTCATGAAGAAGATCGGGAATTAACTTCTAAATCTATAGAATCGATTTATAATCCACCATATACAAGTTATCATGAACAACGCGCCATGACTAAAGATGGTTGGCGTTGGTTGGCCTGGTCCAATAAAGCGGTTTTAGATGATGAAGAGAATGTTATCGCCATTATTGGTGTTGGTAGAGATATTACTCGCAATAAAAATCATGAAATTATTCTAAAAGAAAGTGAAGAAAAGTACAGAACCCTTTATTCTTCTATGAATGAAGGCGTAGCTATTCATAAGTTGGTTTTTGATGATAGTAATGTTCCAGTAGACTATGAAATAATTGATGTTAATCCATCTTATGAAGACATTCTGGGAATTAAAAGAGCAGATATTATTGGAAAAAAAGCCTCTGAAGCATATAATATAAAAAAGCCACCATATCTTAATGTTTATTCTGAAGTAGCTCGAAATGGGAAGCCTAGACAATTTGAAACCTATTTTGAACCTATGGATAAATATTTTAACATATCTGTATTTTCACCATCAAAAGGAACCTTTGCCACAGTATTTGAAGATATAACCATTAATAAAAAAGCAGAAGAATCTCTTCAAAAAAGTGAAGAAAAGTATAAAATCATGGTTAAAGACCTTAAAATTGCTGAAAAGGCCCTGAAAGAGAGTGAAAGAAATTATCGGGAACTAGTGGACCACTCTTCAGTCGCGATTTTTAAGAGTAATTTAAAGGGTGAAATTTTATTTGCTAATGCTGCCATGGCCCACATATTTCATTATGATGATGTAGATGACTTAAAAAAAGGGAATATATTAAAATTATACAAGAATCCAGAGGATAGACTCCCCTTAATTCATGAACTCCAAAAAGAAGGTCGAGTTACTGATTATGAAATAGAAACAATTAGCAAAAAGGGTAAAGTAGTTAATGTCATTTTAAGTGCTAGTTTAAAGAATGATGTGCTTTCAGGCATGTTCATGGATATAACTGACCGTAAGAAGTACGAGTCAAAACTAAAAGAAAGCGAAATGCAAATAAGTGTCATCTTTAATACGGTCAGCTCAGGAATAGTTCTTGTTGATTCTAAAGGGTTAATACAACTTGCGAATCAACATTTAAGTGAACTATTTGGTTTCACTCCCTTAGAATTAACTAATATGTCATATTTAGATTTAATCAGCAAAAGTGAGAGAAAAGATGCAGAAAATAGTATGATTAAGCTCATTAATGGGGAAACCGACTTTGTTAGCTTAGAGAGACTTTACCGACGAAAAGACAATTCTACTTTTTGGGGCGAACTAACTGGATCTAGAATACTTAATGAAGATGGCACAATAAAAGGACTTATAGGAGTAATTACTGATATAACTGACCGTAAAAAAGCTGATGATGCTTTAAAAGAGTCTTTGAATGAGAAAGAAGTGCTTCTTAGAGAAATTCACCATCGGGTTAAAAATAACATGCAGATTATTTCTAGCCTATTAAACTTGCAAATCCAGTTTGAAGATTTTGATGAAACGGTGAGTGTTTTAAGAGAGAGTCAGGGTAGAATAAAAAGTATGTCTATAGTCCATGAAAAGCTGTATAGATCAGATAGCTTCACTAAAATTAACTTTAAGGAATATCTTACCAGTTTGATTTCTGATATTTTCTATTCCTATGGGGTCAATAAAGGGCTTATTAAATGGGATTTGGATATTGAAGATGTACATATGGGTTTTGATACAGCAATTCCTTTGGGGCTTATTATTAATGAACTTGTAACTAACAGTGTCAAATATGCATTTCCAGAAGGTAGGAAAGGGAAAATCAAAATTATGCTTAAATTAAAGAATGAAAACTACTTTTTAACAGTAATGGATAATGGAGTAGGAATTCCGGTTGGTATTAAACCAGAAAAAACTGAAACACTGGGACTACAATTAATAATCAGTCTAATTAATCAGTTGGACGGTAATATGGAATTAGACCGAAGCCATGGAACTAAGTATAAAATTACTTTTCAAGAGTTGAAGTATAAAAAAAGGATTTGAAATGGAGTTTGTTAAAAATGAATGATTTTGAACGTGAATCTGGTCATCTATTAGAATTAGCAAAATTATATCTCAATTCATTATTACAAGTTCAAAGAGATACTGCCAGTAGAATGATAATTAATGCAGTAGAACAAGGTACCAGTGTCAAGGACATATACCTTCACGTGTTTGAACCTTCCCAACATGAAATCGGACGTTTATGGCAAACTAACCAAATAACTGTTGCTCAAGAACATTTCTGCACTGCTGCTACTCAAATGATAATGTCTCAACTTTATCCTTATATTTTTAATGGAGAAAAAAATGGTCATCGGATGGTAGCAGCCTGTGCAGAAGGTGAAATGCATGAAATAGGGGTTCGGATGGTAGCAGATCTTTTTGAAATAGAAGGATGGGACACTTACTATTTAGGAGCAAATACACCAAACAATAGTATAATAGAAACTATTGTGGATATTAAACCCGAAATTTTAGCCATTTCCACTTCTATTCATTACAATATTGCTTCAGTTGCAGATTTAATTAAAAAAATTCGAAAATCTAATGAAATCTCCCAGGTTAAGATTTTAGTTGGTGGTAGGCCATTTATTTTAGTACCAGAATTGTGGAGAAAAATTGGAGCTGATGGATTTGCATCTAATGCCATGGATGCTATTTCTATGGCCCAAAAATTAATTTTACAGTCAGATGATTCCCATGAAAAATAAAACTAATGATGTAGTAGCAATTTCTTCAGAAGCATTAAAAGAATTCCAAGAGGCAACTCCTAAAATAATAGCAGAAACAGTATCACGTTCATTGAAATGTAAAGAGGATATATCTCAGCATGGTGGCGATGCTGAAAAAATTATTACCTCCGGGATAGAATTTACATCTAAGATGTTAGAATCGGCTATGGTCATGGGAGAAATCCCTTTATTAGAAGATGAGCTATCATGGGCTAAAGATCGCCTTTCACACGATGGTGTTGAAATGGAACATGTTCTTAAACGATTTAAAATATATAAAGATGTGATTAATGAAATATTATCTAAAGAATCTGCAATTGAAGTTAATCATTTTATAAATTGGATGATTAATCATCAAACAAAAATTATGCAACGAAAATGATTGAAATTAAAAAATTTAAATTTTCAAAATTAGGTTTTATAAAATAATAAATAAATAAGCTATAAATACTGAAATTAGAGATTATGGGGATCTTTCATGACTGATAAAATAAATGGCATTGGTATATTCTGTGATTTAAGTGGAAAAGTATTAAAAATAGTATATGATGGATTGGGCATTGGAGAATATATAAAAACTGGAGAGTTATTTTTAAAATCAGTAGATGAAGGAAGTACTTATAAAGCATCTAACTTTATTGAAAAAATAGTAAGTGAAAATGCTGCTTTCAATTGGGAATTAAACATCCAAAAAAAGCAAGAAAATATGATTATCCATTTTTCAGGATGTGTAGTCAATGACCATATACTAATTATTGGCGTGAAATCATTAGAAAAAATGTACAATTTAATTGAAGAGCTAAGCAAAATGAATAGTGAACAAGGCAATGTTTTACGTATTATGACTAAAGGTCTGTTCATTAATCTTAATAAAGAAGATTATAGTTCTTATGATGAAATAAGTAGATTAAACAATGAACTTACTAATACTAAACGGGAATTAACAAAAACCAACTTCAAATTAAATGATACTAACCTTAAGTTAGAAAAATCCTTGAAAGAAAAGGAAATACTACTTAAAGAAATTCATCATCGAGTTAAAAATAATTTAATGGTAATATCCAGTCTTCTAAATATTCAATCAAGATATATTAAAAATAAAGATGATCTTGACTTATTTAGGGAAAGTCAAAACCGTGCCCGATCTATGGCGTTAATTCATGAGCGATTATATAGTTCCGATGATCTTAAGAGTATTAATTTTGGGGAGTATATTCGAACATTAAGCACAGAACTTTTTAGAACATATACCCAAGATTCTGGTCATTTGAAACTTAATCTTAATGTAGAAAATGAAGTTGTAGATATCAACACAACAGTCCCCCTGGGTTTAATATTAAATGAACTAATAACCAATTCTATGAAACACGCATTTTCTGATGGTCGTGAAGGTGAAATAACCATAAAATTCCATAAAAAAGATGATGAATTTGTTTTAATAGTTAGTGACAATGGTATAGGATTCCCTGCAGATTTGGACTTTCAAAATACTCAATCTATGGGATTACAATTAGTTAACACATTAAGTGAACAAATAAATGGTAAAATAAAACTTAATAAAAAAAATGGGACCTCATTCACCATTAAATTCTCAGAAAATTTAATTTAATATCTTAAAATCTTCATATTGCCATTATTTTTTATATTTTTCTTTTAGATATTACATTGTTATTTACAAGCTTATCTTTATTTTATCTTAATTCATATAATTGATTTTTAATTATTTCTTAAAAAATTGAAAATTATTTCATTTTTCTTATTCTCCATAATTTTTCCATATTATTTTTAATTAAATAATTTAATATCTTTTAAAAATAGAAATAGAAATAGAAAATAAGAAATGGAAAAAATAATGGAGGAAATAAATGATTGATAATTTGAGTATACCCCCCTTTCTCAGGCAAATATCTGTTTTAGCAGTTGTTATCATATTTATCATCGGTTTAAATTTTACTGCACCAATTGTGGCCCCTATTTTGCTTTCCATATTCCTTGCAGTAATTATAGTGCCCTTTTTAATGTGGCTTAACAGAAAAGGTGTGCCCTATAATATTGCACATTTAATAACCATTATAGGAGTTATTATATTGGGTCTATTTATCATAGACTTATTTTATGTTACCATAATCAAATTGCAGGGGCAATTACCCAATCTTTCAATAAGCTCGTCGTCAATTCTGGCAGGAGAGGCCAATACGGTTATTCAAAGTATTGCATCGACTTTGGCATCCAGTGGAGTAAGTAACTTAGCCAGTATTATTGAGAATGGGTTTTTTGTACTTTTTGCTACTGTATTTTTAGTATATGAAACTCCAAAAATGAAAGAGAGGCTTATAAAAGCTTTGGGGAAGGGTAATCCTAAATTAGACCGTATGCTTATTTTAATCCATGAATTTATTCAGTATTTTGTAATAAGAATTAGAGTTAATCTTTTTGCAGCAGTTGGAATAAGCCTTATCCTTTTTATTCCTTTTGGACCCGATTTTGCCTTATTGTGGGGACTTTTAACGTTTATTCTTGGATTTATTCCATATATTGGTATTATAATAGCTACCATACTACCGGCATTAATGGCCTGGGCCAAATATGGAATAGAAGGTGCTTTGGCTGTGGTAGTACTATTTGCTATTGTAAATACCATTGCTGAAAGTTTTATTTTCCCTCGCCAGACCAGCAAAGGACTTCAACTTTCCATGTATGTAGTTTTTGTCTCACTATTCTTTTGGGGATGGATTTTAGGACCAATCGGAGTGTTTATCGCTGTTCCACTGACCATTATTGTAGTCAAATATCTGGAAAACTTTGATGAAACACGTTGGCTAGCTTTTATGATGAAAAGTGGTGAAGACGATAATTAGACTAAAAGAATTTTTATAGAAATTTATAGGTAAACTATGAATAAATCTAAATCCAATAAAATAAAACCGCGCAGAACTGCCTTTAAAATTACATTAATTTATTTTGTAGTTAGTACTATCTGGATAATAAGCTCAGATCAATTATTAAGTTTAGTGGTTACCAATACTCATCTTTCAATAATTTTTGCCAGTGCAAAGGGGACTGTTTTCATAATTCTTACTTCAATTTTGATTTATTTTTTAGTATTTCGTAATTTAGATTCTATTAAAGAAAGTGAAGAGAGATTTTTTAAAGCTTTTAGTACTAATCCCATAGCTATTATTCTTACCGAAGAAGATGGGAAAATTATAGATGCCAATGAAAGTTATTTAGAATTAACTGGCTTTAAAAAGGAAGAAGTCTTGGGTGTAAGTTCTACCAAATTGGGCATAACTAGTGAAAAAGTAAGAAATATATTAATTAAAGAATTTAGGGAAAAGGGAGAAATTAAAGATTTAGAAGTAGAAATAAACATTAAATCTGGTGAAACACGTACGGTACTGGTTAGCACTGAGTCAATGCCTATTGAAGGTAAAAACAGAAATATTAATTATTTATATGATATTACTGAGCGAAAAAAAGCGGTAAACAAATTAGAATCATCATTAAATGAAAAGGAGGCCTTACTTCGTGAAGTTCATCATAGAGTGAAAAATAATCTTCAAGTAATCTCTAGTTTGCTTAATCTACAGTCAAATTATGTAGAAGATGATTTTAAAGATATTTTACTGGTTACTCAAAGTCGAATCAGATCCATGGCCATGATTCACTCAAAAATGTACAATTCTAATGATTTAACTCACATACATATTAAAAATTATATAGATAACTTTGTATCAGACCTATTTTATTTATATGGTGTTGATAAAACAATTATTACTCTAAATACTGATATAGAAGATATAGAAATAGGAATCGATACTGCTATACCCTTGGGATTAATTATAAATGAATTAATTATAAATATTTTAAAACACGCTTTTCCAAATAATCAAAGAGGAAATATATTAATCAGTCTTAAAGAGGTTGATGATGAATTTATATTAAAAATTTGTGATAATGGTGTGGGTTTACCAGAAAATATATTGATTGATAATATTGAAACTCTAGGTTTACAATTGGTAAATAATTTAGTAGAACAAATAGAAGGATCAATGGAAATATCCACAATGAATGGAACTGAGTTTCAAATTAAGTTTAAAGAGTTAATTTATAAAAAAAGAATGTGAGAAGTTTATTAATTGATTAACTTATTTTTAAGATATTTTATTTAATAAATGTTTAAATAAGTTTATATAATACTCAGATAATATTAAATAAGGTTTTATTGGTATATTGGTGATACTTTTGAGAGACAAATTAAAGCAACTCAAAGATAAATTAAATTTCAAAAAATCAAATAAGTCTAATTTATTAAATAAAAATACCAATAATAATCAAAAATTAACCTGTCCCTCAGGTAGTTGTCCATTAATTTCTCCATGGGGCATCGTAGCCATTATAGCCATTTTTACCATATTCATAGCTTCTTTTTTTGTTCCATACAACAATATTCACCCTACCACCCAGGCAAACAATACTGCATCTAATATGGTTGCCAGTAAAGAAATCTTAGGAAATGATTCTAGGGGTGTGGTTACGAAAGAAGGACCCTATGGAAATCCTAATTCCACCATTAAAATAGCCTACATCCTGGGCCAACACCCCCGTGAATCTCGATCACACAATGCAACTATGGCCAATATAAGAGAAAATTCGAACTTTCTGAAAAATTGCTACTATTTGTACTATATAAATGTCACCGAAGGTACCTATGATTACTCCGAAGGACGATTGAATGGACAAAAACTGGCTTACAAATATATAGTTCCTGATATAAATAAGAATAATTACAGTCTGGTTATTGATGTGCATGCTTCCAATGGTCGTTATATTGATAAATCATTCACCTTTGTTCCATTTAGTAACAGCTAATCATTAAAAGTTGCAAAAAATCTAACTAAAAGTCTAAAATGGCTTTATTATTACTCCATGCCCGAGCCTAGCAGTCCATCTTACAGTACTATTCCCATAATCAAAAACGGAACACCGGCCATAATATATGAAGCATATGCCAATCCTAGCAATACCATTAAACAACAAGTCAAGGATTTTATAATGGCTGTGGATCAATTAAAACTTTGATTCTAATGTTTATATGGTACCAGTACTTATTAATCGATTAAATAAATCATTTATTTTATTAATACCCATTCCAATTTATTTATTTATTTATTTATTTATTTATTCCAACTTTATAGGATTTTTATTAAATTTTTTTAAAAAAAATCAAAATTTGCTAAAAATTTATATATTTTAAAATGTATCTTTATATTCTCAAGGTTAGGAAGTAAAAAATTAATAAAAGTATTACTTAATTTTTAAAATTATGGCAGGTGAATAATATGAATAAAGATACTTCAGTTCTTCTAGATGAAAAAAGGGTTTTTAAAGCCAATTATAGAATCGTAGAAGAAGCTCACATTAAAAACTGGGAGGCCGAAATTGAAAAGGGTCAAGACCTGGAAAAATACTGGTCTGAGAAAGCCGAACAGTTTGAATGGTTTGAAAAATGGGATAAAGTTCTTGATGAGAGCAAAAAGCCATTCTACAAGTGGTTCACCAATGGAAAAATTAATTTATGTTATAATGCCGTTGATAGATGGGTTTTTACTGATAAAAGAAACAAAGTAGCCATTTTATATGCCAATGAAAATGGAGAGGAGAGAAAACTCACCTATTACGAGCTTTACCGTGAAGTAAATAAAATGGCCAATGCTTTGAAAAATCTGGGCATTAAAAAAGGAGATACCGTTTCCATGTATCTACCTATGTGTCCTGAACTTTTAATATCCATGCTGGCTTGTACCCGTATTGGGGCACTACACAGTGTTGTCTATTCTGGTCTAAGTGTAGGTGCATTTGTAGAGAGAATGAACGATTCTAATGCCAAGGTTTTAATAACTGCCGATGGAACATACCGCAGAGGAAAGATAATAGACCTTAAAAAGATTGCCGATGAGGCTCTCTTACAGTGTTCTACCATTGAAACGGTAGTGGTAGTGCAGCATGCCGGAAACCCTATAACCATATCGGATTTAAGTGGTAGAGAAATCTTCTATGATACTTTAGTTGATGGTGAATCTGATGAATGTCCTGTAGAAGAAATGGATGCTGAAGACCCATTATTCCTTCTCTACACTTCTGGAAGTACAGGAAAGCCAAAAGGAGTTCTCCACACCACGGCAGGATACATGGTGGGTGTGGCCACCACCTTGAAAAATGTATTTGATATTCATGCTGGAGATTTGTGGTGGTGTACTGGTGATATAGGCTGGATTACCGGTCACAGTTATGCTATTTACGGCCCCCTACTTTTGGGAACCACCACTATGATTTATGAAGGAGCACCAGACTATCCAGATCCTGGTGCCTGGTGGAAAATTGTAGAAAAGTACGGAGTAACTAAATTATACACCGCACCAACAGCTATTAGGCACCTCATGAGATATGGAAGTAAGCATCCTAATCTTTACAATCTTTCTTCACTAAAAATATTGGGCAGTGTTGGTGAACCAATGAATCCAGAAGCCTGGATGTGGTTATACAAAAATGTGGGGAAAGAAAAGACCCCAATAATGGATACCTGGTGGCAAACTGAGACTGGAATGCATATGATTGCTCCACTACCCATATCTCCTCTTAAACCAGGGACACCAACTCTTCCCATTCCAGGAGTTGATGCAGATGTGGTGGATGAAAATGGGGATCCTGTTGCACCCGGCAAAGGTGGATATTTAGTAATTAAAAAACCATGGCCTGCCATGTTTAGAACCCTTTATAAAGATGAAAAACGGTTTATTGATTCCTGGAATAAAATACCTGGTGGTGTTTATCATGCCGGAGATATTGCTCGGAAAGATGAAGATGGATATATCTGGATACAAGGCCGCTCTGATGATGTACTGAATATTGCAGGGCACCGTGTTGGAACCTCAGAAGTGGAATCAGCCTTTGTTTCCCATCCTACAGTTGTAGAATGTGCAGTAATTGGTAAATCAGACCCTATTAAAGGACAGGTTATTAAATCATTCATCATATTGAAAGAAGGTTATCAATTAAATACTAATCTTATTGAAAACCTGCAAAAACACGTTCGCTATGA
>CAYUFT010000010.1:32263-33950 GCA_964444115.1 uncultured Methanobacteriaceae archaeon | reverse complement strand
TTCATGAAAGTATGGAGGCCTTTTTTCATTTTATTGTGCTTTCTATAGTATTTTTCATCCCCCTAGGGTTATTATCATTTCAAATAGGAATATTAGGTGCCTTAATCCACATGGTAATTGATATTTACCATGAATTGGTGGGAACCGATTATGGATGGCTTTACCATCGCGCATTGCACTTCACTATAGAGTCCCTATTCTTTATAATGATATTATCTGGAATGTAGAGAATAAAATATTATAAATTAAATTCTAATTTAAGACCTAAACTATTAGGAATTAAATAAATATTATTTTTAAATTAGAATTAACTAGATAATTAAAAATTATAATTAAATTCACAATTCAATAAATATTCATATTTATTATAATCTATTAGGAGAAATTAAATGCCAGTTATAACATTTGATTATAAAGATTTAGAAGATTTAGGCATTGAAATAAGCAAAGAAAAACTTATTGACATTTTACCCATGATGGGAAGTGATATCGAGGACTTTGATGATGAAAGCATTAAAGTAGAATTCTTTCCCAACCGACCAGACCAATTATCTGTGGAAGGAGTGGCCCGGAGTTTAAAGGGATTTTTAGGTATAGAAAAAGGAATGCCCATTTACCCGGTAAAAGATTCTGGCCTTGAAGTTTTTGTAGATGAAAAGATAACCAATATTCGCCCATATATCAGTTTCGCCCTCATAAAAAACATTAAAATGGATGAAAAAAAGCTAAAACAAATCATGGAATTCCAGGAAGATCTTCACTGGGTAATTGGCAGAGATAGGAAAAAAGTAGCCATTGGAATCCATAATTTAGATGTTATTGAAGGTCCATTCTATTATAATGCCATGAAAGGTAATGAAATCTGTTTCACCCCCCTGGAGTCCATATCAGAAATGACTCCCTTAGAAGTACTTCAGGAACATCCTAAAGGTGTGAAATACGCCCATTTAATGGAAAAATTTGAAGCATATCCCGTTATTACCGATAAAGATAACAATGTCCTGTCCATGCCACCTATAATTAATGGGGAGCTCACAAAATTAACCGAAGAGACAGAAAATGTTCTGGTTGATGTAACTGGGACTGATCAAAAGGCCGTTGATTATGCCTTAAACATCATCTGTGCTTCATTTGGAGAAGTAGGTGGTGAAATAGAATCACTGCAAATAGTCTATCCAGATCGAACCGTGATTACTCCAGATTTTAAACCAAAGACCAAGACTTTAGGAGTTGCTAAAACGTGTCAGTATAGTGGTCTGGATTTAAATGCTGAACAAATTAAAGATTTAATTGCTAAAGCCAGAATGGACGCTGAAATAATTTCAGAAGACGAATTAATAGTTACTATTCCAGCTTACCGGGTTGATATCCTCCATGAAGCAGATTTAATTGAAAATGTAGCAGTGGAATATTGTTTCAATAATATTGAATCATATTTACCTGATATTGCCACCATAGCTAATGAAAATAAGTGGTACACATCAGACAATTTATTAAGGGAAGTTATGGTGGGCCTGGGCTTCCAGGAAATTATGAGTTTAATGTTGACCAGTGAAGAAAAACATTACCATAATTTAAGGTTGGAAGAGGACGAAAGGGTGGAAGTTTCACAGCCTATTTCACAGGACCGGACCATGATTCGTAAAAGTCTTTTAAATGGATTAATGGAGTTTTTAGAAGATAATAA
>CAYUFT010000010.1:0-32163 GCA_964444115.1 uncultured Methanobacteriaceae archaeon | reverse complement strand
ATGGAATATCCAATTGTGGCCTTTGAGTTGGAATTAATTGGAAAGTAGATATTCATACGTGATTATCTATAACTATTTATTTTTTTAATTGAAAAGAATTGAATAATAAATCATTTAATATATTACTGGCCCATGATTGTAATTTTAACTTTTCTATTTCTGGGACCATCTAATTCTACAAAAAAGATACTTTGCCAGGTCCCTAAATCTAGTTGGCCATTATTCAATGGTATGGACTGACTGCCACCCAGTAAAAATGATCGAAGATGAGCAGCCGCATTATTATCGATTATATTGTGACCATAAGTTTCATTTTCAGGTACGATTTTCATTAAAATATTTTCAAAGTCTTTAATTAACCTAGGCTCATTTTCATTAATGACAATAGCCGAAGTGGAATGTCGGGTGAATACATTGAGCAATCCATTTTTTATTCCACATGATTTAACAATTTCAGCAATTTTAGAACTTATATCTATTATTTCCCGCCTTTTAGAAGTTTCAATATCAATTTCATCAGTGATAATTTTCATCAAATTCCTCTATTTTGGATTAATTAGTTTTCTAAATTTATTTCTAAATTAATTTCTAAAGTGATAATTTCTAAAATTAAATTTATGTTTATTTTTTAATTCAATTTACTCTTTTGTATTCTAGGGAATTATCTATGCCCATAAATTCACGTCTAAAAATTTAATTGTTATTACTTGAATAAATATAGGTAAATAAATCCAAAAAGGGGAGGGATTATTTGAAAAAATATCTGTTTTTGATTTTTATTTTAGGAGTAATAGTTGCGGCATCAGGTTGTATTGGGAGTGGAGGAACCGGATCTGGAAATGTGATTAATGAAACACCAAAAGTAAGTGGATTTAATCAAGTTGCACTTGATGGTATCGGCACACTAATAATAACCCAGGGAAACACAGAGTCATTGACTATAGAAGCAGAAGACAATGTAATTACACATATAAAAACCACGGTTAAAGATAATAGACTTCAAATTTCTTATGACAATGCAAGTACCCCAACACCAACAAAACCAGTGAAATTCCACTTAACTGTTAAAAATATAAGTTCTATAGATATTTCAGGGGCTGGAAAATTAAGCGCAGATAATATAAGCACTGATAACTTAAATTTATTTGTGAATGGAGCGGCAAATGGTAATTTAACAAATGTTAATATAAATACATTAGTTTTAACTATTTCTGGCGCTGGGAAACTTAATGCCGGTGGAAACGTGGATACACAGACCATAACTATAAATGGGGCCGGTGAATTTAATGCCCCCTCTTTATTGAGTCAAAGTACAACAATTACTATAAATGGAGCAGGAAAAGCCACAGTAAATGCTACTAAAACATTAAATGCCATAATAAACGGGGCAGGGCAGGTAAATTACTTTGGAAATCCTCAGATAACAAAACAAATGAATGGTGTAGGTAAAATAAATCAGTTAGTACATTAAAATAGATAAAACTTTTAAATAAAATTCTTTTTTTATTTCTTATTTTAAAACTAAGATTAATTTAATATATTTTATTTCTTATTTTTAAAAAAAATTTATACAAAAACCGGAAAATTAAAAAACTAAGATAATAAAAGGATATAAAAATTAAAATAAACTAATTTTAAAGTTTATTTTAAATTTATTAACTATCTATCAAATTATAATCCAAAGGACTTCTTTAGAAGATCTACATTAACAGATCCTGCTCTAAATAGTTCTCCAGTCCGCAGGTCGTTAATAACCACTTCAGCCGGGGCAAACATGCCTTTGTCTATTTTGTAGAAATCGTATTCAGCTTCTTTGAATATGTCGTAGAATGGCTTTCCGTATCCTTCAGATGCAGAGGATGGTAATTGTTCAGCTAGTGCTTTAATATCGTCGCCTTCTTCAGATTCAATGTAGTAATAAGTTCTTCCACCGAATAAAACAGCGTCATTGGTTTTTCCCATAGCTTTAAGGCCGTCGGGGTCAACTGGTGCAATAGGAGCAATACCTGCAGCGAATTTCACTTTAGTGACATCAAAGTGAAGTGCTTCCAGCATTTTATAGGTACCGTTTTCTACAACTCTTCCTGCAATCTGTATGGAACCAACCAGGGAAGAAGTAGGGGCTACCAGGACGAAAACGTTTTCTGATGATATACCACAATCTTCAGCAATTTTATCAGTGACATCAGTTCCAGGAAGTTTGTCTGCTTCTAAGGTTAAAATACCTATATCGGCGTCGTCTTCATATCCAATTTCTTTATAAGTTTCCACTGGTTTTTTAGCTAAAGCACGAGCAGGTCCAGAACCTAAGGCAAAGAAGTCTCCTACACTTACAGACCATCCAGCTTTTTGTGCTCCTAAAGTAGAAATAGCTGGGGAATTGGTTTTAATTTTAACAGATGGTAAGGCAAAGCTTTCTGATAAGTCTCCAGGAATAGATATTCCTACTTCGGCCAGGCCTCCAAGACATACCTTGGTGTATAATTCTCCTGCCTTTAAACTACCAGCTACGTTCACTCCACAGTCAATTACAGTAGAACCATTGTCCAATTTTTCTACTTTAATATTAAGCGAGTCAGCTTTTGCAATCATTTCATCTACGGTTTTTTTTGCTTCTAAATTAACACTAACCATCTAAATTCACCTCAATAAGAATTTTGAATAAACATTATTTTATCATCATGATTTTAGGAATTTTAATCTTAATTAGTTTACTATTTGATTTTATTAAAAATAATTGTTTAAAAAATAGAAAATGAGAATAAAGTTTAAAATTATTTCAGATAATTTAATTTGCACACTCAATAATTACTGGCCTCATTAAAATTAACCTCATATACGTGGGCACTAATGGAATGAATAGTAACCGAACCTAAATCCAGTCCCACTTCCCCAGCAACATACTGGGCCAGATAGGTCAATCCAACAGCATTAGGGAACCAGGCCCCATAAATATCATGGGATCTCCATAAAGCCGTGGTTTGAAGTTTATTATCTCGGATTTTAAAGTCCACCAGAATCATGCATGGTACTTCATCGCTTTTGGTATCTGCATCAGGATCCCAGGTGACAGAAATAGCTCTTCTTGATTCTTTGCAGTTTTTTAGTCGATCAATTGCTTCTTGAATTTGATCAACTTCATTGAAATATGCCCTGAGCCGGTTTCCATAGGTATATACAAATCCCTGCAGATCGCTGCTTATGAATTGTTCAGAATAAATCTCCAACTTGTCGCCACTCCAAAAGTAACCTTCAGGAACTCTTATATCTTTTATACCTGCTAATTTATCGCTTAAATTATTAAGATAAAAATTATTGGATTTTGATTTACCTAATGGATTTTTAATGGAAACCATGACATTTAAAAGTTCCTTGGTGAGAGAGCCTCGTTCATCCTTAATTTCTGCCCCTTCTTTCATAATTTTCTTGACCAGTTTTTCCCAGCCGTCTGCAATCTCTGAAACTTCAATTAAAGTAGCCATTAGTTCGCCTCCTAATTAATCAAATCAAATTATTCTAAAAAATTATCAATATTATTTTCACTGAGAGTTTATATAAATTTACAAATTTATTCTTAAAAATATAGAGAATTTTGAAAACCTAATTTTTTCGGTTTGGTTTGGCAAGTTTTAATATTCAACCCCTGATTCCAAAAAGGAATCTAATTCCTTTGATTCTTCTAATCACTTCAATGGTTGCTATGGTGAATATGAAACTAAGACCCATAGTGAGGATTACTTGTAGGGCCATCTGGTTGGGTATCCAGTTTATGATATAATATGCAAACATGTTGATCCATACTATATGAAATATGTATATGGGGAATGATACTGCTGAAAGATACAATGTTTTTGGGTTTTTAAATTCCAGATAATGTTTACCCATCCCCATTACACCCAGGACTCCCAGCCACATGATTGCATTTACAAATAATTTTACTAAAAATATGGACAAGAGAGATACGAGCGTGAGGGTGGATGCATTAACAGTGCTTCCTTCAGAGCCTATGCTAGGCACAGTCATCACCAGATAAATAATAGTTAAAGCCATGAATGAGATGAATAGTGGCCATCTGTTATCCTCCAATTTTTCTTGGATACTATCATCAGACAGTAAAAAGTAACCGAAAATAAACAGTAAAAAGAACTGCAATACGCTTTTTTCAGGATATAAATTCAGGAAAAAACTTCCAATGGCCAGTGGAATTATCAGTGATAATAATTTGGGCATTGTTACCTTTTCTATGGGGATTCTCCATTTCCCATTTTTATATTTCATGATAAGGGGGAGCGCAAGTAGAGATATTATAAAAAGATATAACAGGAACCATAATGGGCCTACAAGCAGTCCAATTTTTAGATAATATATCCAGTTAGTGAGTAAATCCAGCCACAAACTCAGGAAGCTTCCAGTGTATCCACTGTAAAGGAAGCCAAAATAGACACTTACGGGTATAACCAGAATAACACCCGCCACTGTTGGAAGAAGGAGTTTTGATACTCTTTCATTAAGATATTCCTTTGCACCTCTCTTTTTTAAGGAGTAATAGGTGGCGATTCCAGCGATTACAAAGAGTAATTGCATGAACCAGGGCGCAAAAGTTAGAAGGAAAGTATTGGCAACAGTTGAGTTGGCAACATGGAAGTAATATGCCCCAATACCACTGTATATGATTAATACATGATATGGAAACAAGATCAAAATTATAAGCCAACGTAGATTATCAAGGTAATATTTTCTCATGTATAATTCTCCCAATAACTAAAGAACATTTTTCATTATCATTTAATAATGTAGACCATTATAGTAGACCACATTTTACGTTTATAAACTATTCATGAAACCTATGATAAACTTTTAGTCGCTTCTACCATATTTTTCAATTTAGAAAAGGCCGATTCATGAGGCAGCATCCTCATTCCACAATCTGGATCTACCAACATATTTTCAGGGCCAATGACATCCATTCCCGTTTTAATTAATTTTTTTATCTCTTCCACGGTTTCTATGGATTCTTTTTTAGTATCTACACTACCAAATCCGATTTTTTTCCCATGCAAGCTGCTTTGATTCTCTAAAACAGAAATATTTTTATCAATTCCTGCAAATTCAAAATCAACAATATCCACTTTAAATTTAAGAATTTTATCAAATACAGATTCCACATCGCCACAAACATGCAAGGCAATTGGAATTTTTATATCTTTAGCAATTATTTCTATCGCCTTACGGGCTGTGGACACATTAACCATTCCTGTGGAAATAAAAGGCTCGTCTAGCTGAATTACAGACGCGCCAGCATCTTCCAGATATTTAGCTTCTTTTTTAAGGGCCTGAGCCATGTCAAGAATAGCTTTATCTTTTTTATCATTACTATAAAATCCATCCAATCGTGAAGAATAAACCATGGTTGTAGGGCCAGTTATTATACCTTTAACTCCTTTTTGGGCCAAATCTTTTTCAGGAAGATTCATTTCATCTAATGTATTTTCCATGATTTTAATGGCCAATTTAAGGTCTTCAGCACCAATAGACTTTAAGGGAGGACTTATTTTGTTTTTTATTTTACAGGTATTGTCCTCTATGACCATTCCTGGAATAGCACGGGCAAAAATTTCAATCATATCTCCTCTCACCTGACCATCAGAAACTAAATCCACACCAGCTTTTATCTGATGGGAGACTGCTAGAGCTATGGCAGGTTTATATTCATCATAATTACCAACAAGCTTTGATAGTTTTTCTGTAAAAGATTTAGGTGGCTGGGAATGTGCAGGGTAACTTCCCACGACTGTTGTTAACATATTAGGCCTCTAATGAATTATTAATAATTTATTATAATGTATCTTAAATGAAATAGACTTTGGTTTTTATATTAGTAATTGTTTATTGTTGAATATTAATTAAATAATTTTTTAGTTTAATTAGCTATGATTTTAGTAAATTATAAAATAGTAGATATATTATTTTATCATATGAAAAAATTTTATCCTCTTTTTGGTATTGTTGGACCCATAGTTTATGTTTTAGCCGTGATTATGGGCGGTTATCTTCGCAATGATTACAGTTTTCTTTATAATACAATAAGTGAGCTTACTGTTTCAAATGCACCAAATCTCATGTTAATGAGTGCTTTATTTGGTATTTACAATATTTTCTTATTCATATTTGGTTTAGGGGCATTTATAGACAAAGAAATAGATAAAAGTAAAAAATTCCAGGCCGCTAACTTAATGATCGCCCTGATTGGATTTTTAGGTCTTTTGCTGATATTCTTCCCTCAAGACCCTAGAACTGCAGCAGTTACCTTAACCGGTACTTTACACATTGCATTGGCCGGGATAACATCCCTGTTTACTCTCATCTGCGTAATTTTGATGGGTATAAACTTTCGGAAAGTCACCGAATGGAAATCCTTTGGAATATATTCCATTATTTCATTTATTGTGATTTTAGTATCTGGAGGAATGGCTGCCATGAGTGTGGCCAGTAATTCTGCTTATGGAGGACTCTTTGAGCGCATAACTATATTTGCATTTATGTTCTGGGTTATTGTGTATTCTTATTTGATAATACAGTACCGAAAATCTAGAAAAGAATAAAATTAGTTAAAAAATTATTCAAAAATGTAAGTAGTCCCTACAGTATTTAAAATAACATGATCCTTCATTTCTACTTTGAATTGATTAATAGCATCCCATCCAGTGCAGTGCATGGGCACTATATAATCCGGATTTATCTTTTTCATCTCATCAATAGTAGGCTTAATTATTGATTCAAATAATGGCCCAGTAAGATGAAAACCACCTAAAACAGCATGAACTTTATCATTTTGGGCAATTTTTTGAGAATATTTTACAGTATTAATAATTCCTGCATGGGCACAACCACTAATAACAATCAGGCCTTTGTTTTTGAGATTGATGACAATTCCCTGATCATCATTAATAGGATCTACTACCCATTCACCTTTTATTTTGGCCTCAGCCCATGAAAAACCTTTTTCAAAGGAAGTTTTCCTTTCTACCTGGCCAGTAACCAGAACTAAATCAGAAGCAGTTAAAGTTGGACCCTCTGATTTAACAACTACCGCTCCCACTTCTTTTAATGATTCTTCTTCAAGTTTAGGTATTTCCACCGGAGTTACAGCAGGGTTATTTAAACGGCGTTCCAGAAAAGCATCGGGATGGATTATAAGTGGAGTGTCCTTAAAGTGATTAAAAAACTCAAAAATTCCCCCAGTGTGATCAAAATGTCCGTGGCTTAAAACAGTTGCATCAATTTTTTCTAAATCAATTTTTAAAGCCTTTGCATTGTGTAGTAATGATTTAGGTGATATTCCAAAATCCATGAGTATGTTATGTTCCTCAGAACCTTCAAAAACTTTTATGATGCAGGCCAATCCATGTTCCGCCATGCATATATCTTCTGTAGAAAATGCAGGCCTTCGATCTATTTGAGAACTTTGACCTAAAAAAAGCTCAATATAATTATCAACCAGAACTGTAATCTCTACTCGGTCTGCGGGCCTTAGCTTTGATTCACTCATTAAATGCCTCCATTTTAATTAATAAAAAAAAATTAGATTTAAAAAATTATAAAGTGATTTATTCCTATAATTTAAAAATTAATAAAATCAAAGAAAAATATAAAAAAATCCTATTTCTTAATAGCAACTGCTTTGATCTTATCAATCTCTTCCACATCAACAGGAACTTCCACTACAGCAGTACCATAACATGGTTTAGTATAAGGCATCATGACTGTTCCTTTCTCATCATCAACACCAATGGGAATAGGTGGTAGGCCAATAATACGAGCACCAAGTACTTTTTCACCAGGATTGATATAAACAATGCTTTTGGCCTTTTCTTCTATAAGTTTAGCACAGTCCTTAAATCCTGTTTGTTTAACTAAAATCTCATAATCATCAGATTGTTGAAGATAAGTTTCCAGACAAAATGACATTTTTAATCCTCCAAACTCCCAATAGCCTTATCCAGTTTGACTCGGATAGGTGTTGGATTGTGATAAGCCCTCGCAGAAACTATCTGGGCCTCGGTATTTTCAGCAACCTGTTTTTCAAAGTCTTCCAACAGAGCAGCATCTTTTTCAAA
This sequence comes from uncultured Methanobacteriaceae archaeon, assembly GCA_964444115.1. GTDB lineage: Archaea > Methanobacteriota > Methanobacteria > Methanobacteriales > Methanobacteriaceae > UBA349. Next base: position 24,046 of record CAYUFT010000010.1, on the reverse strand, counting down.
TATAAGGGCCATTGATTTGGTTTTTAATATATGATAAAAAGTTACAAAGTAAGCCACTGCAGCATCCTTGTGAACAAAACCTAAGAGAAGGTCGAAATCCCCTTCATTTAAGTTTTCAATACATGATTCAATATCAGTTTTATTTTGAACATAAACCTCTTCTGGATCTGAAACATCTAACAGTCTCATTGCAGAAGGGTTACTAACCACTGTAACATCATATCCTGCTTTTTTAAGCTTATAAGATGCATAAAGTGCCATTGGGGTTTGAGCCGGTGATTCCGGACAGCCCAGAAGTATAAGTGCCTTTTTCATGATTTTCTCTCCCATACTCAGTGATACTAGATCCGCGATATTTATATTTTTAATCCCTTTTTACAGTAATAATATGGCCAACAACTAATGCACTAAGGAAAATGAATGTTAATAATGCCATTCCATTGATCGTACGATTCATGATAAATAAACCAACCAACGCTTGTGCTATAAAAGCAGTTAATGACCCAATAAGGAGTGCTTCTCTTCCCAAAAATCTCCTACTACCATTTTCTCTTTTTTCCCTATAGATGGCTAGCATCTTAAATCCAATTATAATTACAGCAAGGCACCAAAGTAAAAGGAAGAACAATGTAAGATAACCAAAGTCATAGCCCCAGCCAAATATGCCGGGCAGCATGTAATCTATTGCATCCTTTTTGTTAACCAGTAATCCATAGAAGACTGGGAAAGGCAAACCAAAACTGGTAATTAAATTTATTGGTAAAGTAATATACCCATCTGCAAAACCTAAACTAGAGGCTCCCCAGTAAGCAGAGGTCGGAATATGGCCCAGTAGAGTAGTATTATGAATAACTAGACTCATTCCGGTGTCTGAATTTTGTTCAATTCTTGAAATTCTAAGCAAAGGACTTAAAACTGGCATTGAAAGAATTTTAGAAAAGATTTCTAGGGCTCCGAAAGCAGCAATAATCACACCTAAAAAAGCAACTGCCTTTTTAATAGATAAAACAGACTGCTGTCGGAAGGATTTGGAAATAATGAAAAACCCGATTATTAATCCGATTATCCACAAAATTAAAAATGACCTGTGAACCAAACCACCGAATACCGTAAGGGCTATTAGAATCATATAAATAAACAATTTAAGCCTACCTACACCAATTCCAGCTTCTCTCATCATAGGTAACGCAGCTAGGGCAGTTACTATGGCTAGCAAGGCCAGAGGCCCAAATGGGTGTGAAAATTCGCTCTGACCAAAGCTCACAAAAAGGAATATGGCATCAATTCCAAATAAAGCCGAAAGTGCAGTCCCTAAAAATAGTGCAAATAACAATACTGCACTTAAAGAAATCGGAGCTAGATTTATGAAAAATATGACACCAAAATAAAGTATCAAGCCAAATTCTATGATTAATTGAAGATGATTTTGAGCTATTAAAGCCAATTTATGCCTCCATGAAAATTAATAATTGTTCCAGATTGTAATGTAATAAGAAATACATGATTTGAATAATTTTTTCTAAATTTTTGAAATATAATTTATGATTTAAGATTAATTTTGTGATATTAAATGATATTTTTAAATGATATTAAACAACGATTTAAGATTTACTTATACTTAATAATATAAAAACTATTTCACAAATTTAAAAATTCTATTAAAAATACATAAAGTTAAAGCAAATATGCAGCTAATCAATAAATTCTTTTATAACTTAACCTTAAAAAATTAATCTAAAAAATCCCATATACTACCTATATCCTGAAATTTTATTTAATATCCTTTCCAAAAACAAGCATATGTTCTCCAAAACCATCATAATCCTTAAATACATTTAAATTTCCAAATTTAACTATTTTAGAGTCTGGAATTTCCATATTAAACCCCATTCTTTTATAGAAAGCTATTGCTTTTTGATTAATGGGTTTGGTAATTAAAAAAACTTTTTTACATCCCATTTGAGATGCAACATCAAGGAATTTTTGAATTAAATTAAAAGCCACACCTTCACCCCTATGTTTCGGATCAACACACAGAAGATGAATATAACATTCAGAACGATTTAATTGAGAAACAAACCCAATTAAAAAACCAATCATTATTAAATCTTTATTTTGAACCTTTTCAGCGATAAAAACTGTATTTTGAAAAAATTTAGTGAAAATATGATAAATAGAAATTCTTTCAGATACCATAGGCCTACAATTATTGGCTATTCGAGATATAGCCTTGAAATCATCCTCTTTTGCAGTTCTTATTCGAATATTATCCATTAAAACACCAAACTTTGGCCTTTATAAGTCAGATTATAATAAATTGGTTATAAAAGATGAAAAGCATTAACTTTAAATATAAAGAAATCTAAGTTCATATGTTAATGCACAGTGGGGTGGTAGCTCAGATGGTAGAGCGTCGCCTTGGCATGGCGGAGGCCCCGGGTTCAAATCCCGGCCACTCCATTACTATTTTTATAATATTCTTAACATAACCTTTTTAAAAAGACTTATAGTAAGATTATAGTGCTACTTTTAAAATTATTGTTTTTAAACTAATTTAAAATATTTACTTTTAATAAAAATATATTAAAATTATTAAAAATAAGAACTTAAATCATCTATTTTTTCCAGCAACATCATATACATTGTCAATTATCATTTCAAAAAGATCATCAACCACTAATTGCTTAGAATTATCTTTATTAAGCATTAATTTCAAGGCCATATCCACAATTTCTTCCAAATTATTGGATCGGAACATACGATTTTGATCTATATAAAACTGGTCCACCGAAAGTGTTTTACCAGGATAGCAAGAAATAACCGGAGTGCCAACAATAGCTGCTTCTCGGTTCATTGTTCCGCCCGCACCAATTATTAAGTCACATTTTTTAATCAAACTAAATGTGTCCACCGGTGGTTTAATAATTGTTACATTTTCATAATCACTAAATATTTCTTCTTGCTCCTTAAACCGAGGAATTACCAAAATATTAGCATGTTCTTCTAAGATATCCACTACTGGTGTTAAAACAGATTTTTTGCAGTCTGCATCAAGATAAGAAGCTAGTGAAGGTTCAGGCCTCATCAAAATAGTTTTTTCCTTTTTCAAGTCTAATTCTAGATCTTCAAATATATTTTCATTATACTCAAAGTTTTTAAAATGAATAATTTCTGAAGTTCCTTTGTAACTAATTATTTTATTAGGATCAGCTCCTACTCTCAAAAGAGTCCACATATCAATTGCTTGAGGCATTATAATCCTATTACAAATGGGTAAAGTTAATTTATTAGCTGCTAGTGCGTGTTCATTATCCAAAACATACACACTAGGAATATTCAGACCAAAAGTAACTCGGGGAAGTTCTATAGAATGTTTAGAAATAGCAACATCTGGTTTTTCTTTTATAATTAGCTTAGAAAGCTCATGAGCCCTCAATGTACTTTCTTCAAGTTTTTGACCCAGCGTAACTCCGTGTTTACCAATAGAAATAAATTCAAATCCAAATAGATCCATGAGTTTATGAATGTCCCCAAATTTACGGCCGGTAACTATGACTTCGTCACCCTGATCCTGAAAATACTCAATTATATTTTTAAAAAATCGCACATGAGGAGCATTGGTTAAATCTATCCAGATTTTCACTTAAATCACCAAACCGAAGTTAAATTTGAGAACTTATCTTTTTTAATAAAATATCTTTAATAAAATATGATATAAACTGTTTAAATATTTTTATAAATAAATATTTAAAAAATATAAAATAAAATACTAATTAAGTATCTTATTCATTTTTAGCCTTTTCTAAGGCCCCCATTATTTCTTTAAATCCTTCACCAGTCTTTAAGCTTGTTTTTATAACTTGAACATCTGGATTTAATTTTAAAACATCCGCCACCATTTTATCAGAATCGGCACCAACAGCCTCAGCAATGTCTATTTTGTTGATTACCACCAGGTCAGCATCTTTAAATATTAATGGGTGTTTCTCTACTGTGTCATCACCTTCACTGACACTTATAACTACCATTCTCATATGGGCCCCTAAATCAAAATCCACGGGGCAGATTAAGTTTCCAACATTTTCAATGAATAAAATATCCACTTCATCTAGTGGTAAATCATGGAAGGCATGTTCTACTAAGTGTGCATCTAAATGGCACTCTTTACCCGTGTTTAATCCTATGACTGGAACATCGTATTGCTCAAATCGACCAGCATCGAATTTACTTATAACATCCCCCGCAATAACTGCTACAGGATATTTTATTTCTTGAATTAGCTGTTCAATCAAAGATGTTTTACCAGACCCAATAGCTCCTAAAACATCAACTCCAAAAACATTAGAGTTATCCAGGATTTTTTGATTTTTCTGGGCTAGTTTTCGATTAGCCACCATAATATCGTGTTGTATCTCGACTTCAGCTATCTTGTGCATCTTCTTCCCTCTGTTCGATTTTAATATTTTTTACATTGCATTCTCGGCCTGCAGTAATGGACAATTCTCTGCCCTCACATGCGGGGCAGTTTATTATTGGTGCGTAGTGATCTATTCCTTCAAAATCAATTTTTCCCTCAAAATTGCACGATTCACATTTAATTTCAATGGGAATTTCTTCCATGTTGAATTTAGCACCTTCTAAAATGGTATCTTCGCTCAAAACTTCAACCATGAACATTATTTGCTCTGGGTTGAGCATGGTCATTTGCCCGATCTCCACTGTTACCTCCAGTACTTCAATTGCGTCATTTTTTTCCGCAGATTCAATTACTGTTTTCACAATGGCATCGGCCATAGATAATTCATGCATAATTACACCTCTATCAAATTAAATATAAATTTATTATAATCTTTATTTGAGTCTTATAAATGAATAAAAAACGTTAATAATGTTTTTTTATTAGATATATACTTTAAGAGCTTATAGCTATGAAATTCTTAATAAACATGTAACTATTAAAGATGCTTATTAATAAAGTTAACAAATATAAATTTAATCTAGTAAATTATTTGTAAACATTTGAACAAATATATAGCAGTAACTGAGTAAATAAATACAAATCATTTCTAATATTTGATTTCCATATAATGCAGTTATGTAAAATTATTTTAGTATTAAATTGAAAATAATGATTTTAAGAATATTTTATTGATATATTGGGTGGTAATTTTGATAATAGGTGGTTCAGCATCTCAAAAACTAGCAGCTAAAGTTGCAAAAGAACTTGATGATTATCTTTGTCCTGTTGAAACTCGAAAATTCCCTGATGGGGAACGTTACATTCGTTTTAAGGAAGAAATCGAAAAAGAAGTAGTGGTAGTCCAATCAACTGGATATCCTCAAGATGAAAATTTAATGGAATTATTTTTTATTTTAAAAAATCTTAAAAGTTTAGGTGCCGAAGAGATTAAAGTTGTGATTCCTTATTTTGGTTATGGAAGACAAGAAAAACGTTTTAAAGACGGGGAAGCAGTCTCTGCATCAATTACTGCTGATTTTATTGAATATGCTGGGGCCACTGAACTCTTCTCAGTCAACCTCCATGAAAATAAAGTCACTGACTTTTTCAATATTCCCGTAACTGAAATTTCAGCTATGCCTCTTATTGCCGAGCATATAGGTGAAAATTTAGATGATCCAGTGATAATAGCACCAGACAAAGGGGCCTTACCTCACGCTAAAGAAATATCAGATATATTAAATTGTCCTTGTGACCATATGGAAAAAACCAGACTATCCCCAGATACAGTAGAAACCAGAGTTAGTAGTCTGGATGTGGAAGGACGTCAAGCCGTGATTATTGATGATATTATAAGTACTGGTGGGACCATCGTTAATGCATCAAACATATTGAAAGAACACCAGGCCCAAAGCGTTACTGTGACCTGTGTGCATCCAGTATTAGTAGAAGATGCTCTTTTAAAGATTTTTGCAACCGGAGTAGAAGATGTTTTAGCAACAGATACTTTATCATCTGATGTGAGTTCTCTTTCCGTTGCTCCTTTGATTGCAAGCGTATTAAAATAAAATAATTCTAATAAAAATTCAAATAAGTATTTTTTTCTTTTTATTTTTAAAAGTAAATAATTAAAAACTAAATAAAAGCTAAATCTAATTTATAAATTATTTTTAATTATTTAAAATGGATTGTATTAAAAAAAGCGTAATTAAAAAAGATATTTAAAAAATAAATAAAAAAATTAGTGAGTAGTAGGGTTCTTTAAAATAGTCTTTGGTACTATTTCACTAATTTTTTGCATTTTTTCAACAAATCCCGTCTTTCCTTTTCCAAGTAGAGCGTGTTTAATAACATCACCTAATGTTTCCACAGGAATAACTTCAATTTGTTCTTCGTATCGTTTTTCCAGTAGTACATCATCCATATTAGATTTAGGGATGAGAACTTTTTTGATTCCAGCCTCAGCGGCGGCTTCTATTTTTCCAGTTACTCCGCCAACAGGTAGAACATCTCCACGAATACTAAGAGATCCTGTTAGAGCAACTGATTGGTCAATAGGAATTTCTTCTAAGGCAGAAATTACTGCTGTGGCTATAGATACACTAGCACTGTCACCTTCCACACCGTCATAGGCCTGTAAGAACTGTATGTGAATATCGTAGTTGGAAATATCTGTTCCCGTGTACTTTTTAATCAGAGCACTTACGTTTTGAACAGCTTCCAATGCAATCTCTCCCAGTTTACCAGTAGCAATAATTTTACCTTCATCTTTACTTTGAGCAGGAGCAGCCTCAGCAGCTATTGGGAGTATAATACCACTTCTATCACCAATAATTGCTAAACCATTTACCCGACCAATTTCTCCACCTTCTGATTTAAATACACTGTATTTTTTCTTTTGAACAATGTATCTATCAGCGATTTGCTGTTCTAAAGTTCTGGCCAGTTTTTTAGCATTAGACACGTGTTCCGCAGTAACAAATTCAGCAGATTCACCCTTAGCAATATCACCTGCAGCCCTTATTAGACCACCTAAATCTCTTAGTCTGAGTGTTAAAGACTCTTTTTTACCAGATCTTCGTTGTGCTTCTCGAATTATTTCATTAACAGCTTCTTTATTGAAGTGAGGTATTCTTCCATCATTTTCCACTTCTTGAGCCACGAATTGCACCAGACTTTGTCTGTTTTCCGGATTATCTGGCATAGAATCTCTCATGAATACTTCGTACCCATATCCTCTAATACGGGATCGTAGTGCGATGTGCATTCCTTCTAAAACCTGAATATTTCCTGATGCTACCAGCACAAAGTCACAAGGAACTGCTTGAGATCGGACCATGGCCCCACTACTAGTTTCACTTTGACCCGTAATAGAGTACATTCCTTCCTGCATGGCAGTTAAAAGTTCTTGCTGGGTTTTCATCTTCATAGTACCTATTTCATCCACATAAAGAACACCATTGTGTGCTCGGTGAATCATACCAGATTCTACTCTTTCGTGGGCCGGTGTTCCCAGTCCACCAGATTGGTAAGGGTCGTGCCGGACGTCCCCTAATAGAGCACCAGCATGAGCCCCAGTAGCGTCGATGAATGGAGCAATAGTTTTGTTTTCACTGTTAACCAGTAATTTTGGAACCATTACTGTGGTTCTTGGCCTCATTTGTTGTAATGCCAAGAAAACAATTCCTGCAGCAATAATAGCTGCTAAAATTTGGTTTACCATGAACCCAATAATCAGAATGAACCCAATAATCATCATCATGAGCAGATTTTTCTTCTCATCCTGGCCTTTGGCCTTGTTTTTGTGGTTCATTACAATTTTTTTACCTTCACCAGCAGGAACTGCTCCGATTAAGGGATTATTTGAATCTTCCATATTAGGGTATACTAAAATATCCTGTAATTCTTCTGGAGGGAGAAGTTCAGCCATAGCCCGGGCAATCATTGACTTTCCTACACCTGGCTCTCCAATTAGAAGTACATTTCGGCGCTGTTTAGCAGCCTTTCTTAGTGTTTCCACAGCCTCGTCCTGACCAATAATTTGGTCAATTAGCATTTTAGGAACCTCTATGTCTTTAGAGGTTTTATAAACATCATCTTGAGTAACTTCTGAATTTTTTTCATCCGTTTTTTTGATATCTGATGCTTCTATGGTGGTTGTCATTTCTATTCCAGTGCCTCCATTGGCTTGAATAATTTTATAAAATTTTATTTTTTAAAAAAAATCTAGTTTTAAATAATTAAGTTTATTTTCTGTAATTTTAGTTTTCTATATTATTATATTTATCTCTCTTTTCAAGATGTTATCTTTTGCTTTTATCACTTCAAATGTTTTACTTACCTTAACTTATTTTAATATTTTATATATAAAGGTTTGTTTGTGAAATGATTTTACATATAAATATTTCTTAAATTTGCGCTAAAAATTAAGAATTATTATGTAGAAAATCAATATTATATTTTTGATTATAATAGTTTTGAATACCTAATTTAAAAATATCTCTAAAAATAATATTATAAAAATAATTGATTGGTTATAAATTTAAAAAATTCAGATTCTATTATACTTTATTAATTTCACCAATCAAAGCCAGGGCATTCTGAATAAATTTCTCTACAATACGCCTGTATTTTTCTTCACTGGCCTTTAATGCATCTTCAGCTTTTTTAGATTCAGTAATATCACGAGCAATTGTAGATATTCCGATAATTTCCCCATCAATATCTCTTACGGGGGATAATGTTATGGAAACATCAAATTCCTGGCCATCTTTTCTTATGCGAGTAGTTTCAAAATGGGAAACACTTTCACCATTTTTAATATTTTCAATGTTCTTTAGATTTTCTTCCCATTTCTCAGGTTTCATTAAAATAGAAACTTCTTTACCTTTAATCTCATCAGCAACATAACCAAATATTTGTTCAGCCGCTGGATTCCAATCCAAAACAGTACCATCTAAAGAATAAACTACTATGGCATCACCAGAAGACTTAACAATACTTACTAATCTTTCAATTTCAACTTCGGATTTTTTTCTTTCAGTTATATCTCTAAAAATAGCTCTAGAGTAAATTATGGTACCATCAGCACCTATTTTAGCATTTATATTACCTTCCAAAATAATTTCTTCACCATTTTTGGTTATGAATCCTGTTTCAATTTTATCTACACTTTGACCCTGCATAACTGTTTGAAATGCATTTTGACATTGCTCCATGTGATCTGGATGAATAATATCAAAAATAGTCATTTTTTCAATTTCATCATCAGAATATCCTAAAGACTCCTTCCAAGAATTATTTACATATAAAAAAGTCCCATCAGGCCTTATCATTTGAATTAAATCAGAAGCATTGTCAAACAAATCTTTTAATCTTTCTTCACTTTCTTTTAATGATTTTTCAGCTTTTTCTCGGTCGGTAATATCTCTGGCCACAGACAGAGCTACTTTTTTACCTTTAAAATCAAATATATGTGAATTAATTTCTACTTGTAGGGATTTACCATCTTTAGTGAAATAAGTTCTTTGAAAAGTAACTCTACCATCACTTATCAGTTCATTTATGCGTTCCCGGTTATTTGGTGCAGTGGAACCAATATTTTTAGGAGTCATCTTAGCAAATTCTTCCCGGGCGTAACCCAGTTTTTCCACAGCCACATCATTAACTTTTATGAAATTTCCAGCCCTACCATTCCCATCTATCTCAATCAAAGTCATTATGTCATTTACTTTATTGAAAACTTCTTTGAATAGTTCTTCACTATCCTTTAAAGACTTTTCAACTCCTTTTCGTGCAGTTATATCTCTTACAATAGAAGTCTGGTATTTTTCTTCACCAGATTTCCAGTAGGTTATTGACATTTCAAATGGAAACTCTTCCCCATTTTTTTTAAGTCCTATGCTTTCAAAGATTTTTCCCACCAGTAAGTGCTCTCCGGTTTGTTGGAAATGGCGCATTTTAGAAGTAAATCCATCTCTAAATCTTTCAGGCATTAATATACTAACACTTTTACCTAAAATTTCATCGGCAGAGTATCCAAAGATTTTTCTAAAGCTAGGATTACTATAAACAATATTACCCTCACTATCCGCGGTTATTATTCCATCAATGGCTGATTCTGTAATGGCATTGAAGTTTCCTTGGCTTCTGGCCAGGGCTTTTTCAATAATTCTCTGATCATTAATATCTAAAAAAGAAATGTAACATTTAGAAGTATTAGGGATGGATGATATTCTAATAATAGCGTTTTTAACTTTATTTTTGCTGGTAATGATTCTTATCTCATCATTTTGACCTGCTTCTTTTGAACAAACACTGGATTCACAGCACTGATCAAATATTCCAAAATCTTCTTCAAAAACTAGCTCAAATAAATTTTTACCGACCATATCTTCAGGTTCATATTCAAATAATTCCTGACATTGATCATTGGCCAGGACTACTGTTTTTTCTTCATAGATAATGCCTGCCGTCCCACTATTATGGAAAATAGTTTTGAAATAAGCATCAAATTCATCACTATCCATTATTAATACCTCCAACAATCCCCTAAATAATATTGATTAATAATAATCTGTAATCTATTATCTCTTTGATTTTATTTAAAAATATTCATATACAAATCATCTACCCTGAATACGCCATTGATTACTATTGATTCAATAAGAGAATAAATTGCTCAAAAAAGACTTCCAGAATTATTCTAAAATTAAAATATTAAATATATTGAAGATTAAAATAGCAAAATAATTGTTTCTAATAAATTATAAAAATCTTGATAAAATCTTAAATATATATGAAAATTAAAATAGAAGAATATTTTTCAAAATAAAAATTATTTATTAATAGGGGTTTTCAATGTTTCAATTAACTTCAAAATGTATAATGGTACAGGGAACTTCTTCCAATGCTGGTAAAAGTGTTATGGTGGCAGCATTGTGTAGAATATTCTCTAAAATGGGTTACAAAGTAGCTCCTTTTAAATCACAGAATATGTCCCTCAACTCATATACCACTAAAGAAAACAGAGAAATAGCCATAGCTCAGGTCTTGCAGGCCGAAGCAGCCGGTGTTGATCCATCCTACCACATGAATCCTATACTTTTAAAGCCAAAAGAAGATTTTGTTTCCCAAGTAATAGTTCATGGCCAACCTGCGGGGGATATGAATTTTTATCATTATCAGCAGAATTTTAGAGAACATGCGCTTAAAGCAATTGAGGAATCTTTGGAATATCTGAAAAAAGAATACGAAATCATTGTAATCGAAGGTGCAGGGTCTCCTGCTGAAATAAACATGAGAAACCGGGACCTAGCCAACATGGAAATTGCTCACCTAGCCGATGCTGATGTCATTCTGGTGGCGGACATTGATCGTGGTGGAGTTTTCGCTTCCATTGCTGGTACTTTTTCTCTTCTCGATGAAAAAGACCGTAGCAGAATCAAAGGAATAGTTATAAACAAGTTCAGGGGAAACCTTGATATTTTAATGCCTGGAATTGAACAAATAGAAGAAATTGTGGGAGTTCCAGTTCTGGGAGTTCTTCCTTATGAGCCCAGTTTAAAATTGCCGGAAGAAGATTCCGCTTCACTATCTGAGAGAAAGTACCGTGGGCAGGGCGATATCAATATAGGAGTAATCCGACTTCCTAGAATTTCTAATTTCACAGATATTGATCCTTTAGAATATGAAGACGATTTGGGCCTTAGATTAGTGGAAATGGGAGAAAGTTTAGATAATTTAGATGCTATAATTATTCCCGGGACCAGAAACACAGTTAATGATATGGTTGAGTTGGAAAAATCCGGTTTTGCCGATAAAATCCGAGGACTATCTAAAGAAATCCCAATTGTGGGCATATGTGGCGGTTACCAGATGTTAGGTGAGAAAATAGTCGATGATGAGAACAAAGAGTCCAAATATGGGAATATCAATGGATTGGGCCTCTTAAATATAGAAACCACATTTGGAACCGTCCCTAAAATCATTACCCAAAGTGAAGGAGAAGTTATTGATGGATCATTTTTTAAAAATATTAAGGGCGAAACCTTAAAAGGATATGAACTCCACGAAGGAATTACTAATATAAAAGATACTAAACCCCTGTTAAAAGTCAGCGAAGGCTGTGGAAATACACCAGATTCTGGTTTTGATGGGGCCATATCCGGAATGGTTTTTGGAACTTATTTCCATGGAATTTTCCACAATTTCAACTTTAGAAGGGCTTTCACCAACCAATTAAGGATTAAAAAAGGATTAAAACCGCTAAGTTTTGGTGAAGATCCATTTGAAACCAGCAAACAGTTTTCTATTGATAAGTTGGCTCAGATAGTAGAAGAAAATGTGGATATGGACTTTATTAATAATTTGATTGAAAAATAAATGGGAATATTCCCAAATAAAAAAAAATGATAAATTTAATTGAATTAATTTGAATTTTTTAAAAAAAATTTATTTTATAACCAGAACCGGACACTCAGCAGATCTTACAACCTTGTCAGTGACACTTCCATACACAAATTTTGTTAAAGCATGTTTTCCAGAACTTCCGATTACCACTAAATCAATATCATCTTCCTCAATAGTTTTCAGAATAACTTCTGCAGGATTCCCTTCTTTTATTTCCGTTGTTAATTTAACATTCTGCTGACAAACACCCTGACATTTACTTTCCATTAACTGTGCTGAAAAGTTTTCAACAGCTTCTTTACCTTCTTTTTTTAAAGAGTTGTCCAGTTTTTGTTTTAAATCTTCCTCGACCAGTGCATCAAGATATCCAGCATCTACTACACTTAAAACAACTAAATCTGCCAAACCTGCATTGGCAATCATTATAGCATGTTCCCCTGCTTTTTTGGCGTTTTCAGATCCATCAGTAGGCAATAATATTTTTTTGTACATTTTTTACCCTCGATACTAATCTTTCTATTCAATTTTAGCTAAATAAATTATGAATTGTTAATAAATTGTTAATCAAATTTATTTTTTAAAAAGTAAAAAATAAATAAATTGATTAGTTCCAATTTATTTTTTTAAGTACCTAACAAAGATGGAGCAAATGTCAGAACGCCCAACATCACAATTGCAGTTAATATAATTCCAACTATAACCATTGGCAATCCTGCTTTGAATATCTCCTTCACACTCACGTAACCAGAACCATAGGCCATAGCCACCGTTGGATCGGCCATAGGGAACATGAATGAAAGTGAACATGCAATAGCCACCGGAACAGCATAGGTACCCACAGATAATCCCTGTGATTGAGCTAAAATCACAGATAAAGGTATCAGTATTGCAGATAGAGCAATATTAGACATTATTTGAGTAATACATACAGCAATAACCATTAAAACCAGCATAACTGCTATGGTGGACGGATTATTTCCCATTAAACTGATTAAATCATTGATTAACCATTCAGCAGCTCCAGTATTGAGAAGTGCTGCTCCTAGAGATAGTGCTCCTCCAAAGAACACAATTAATCCCCAATCCACATTTTTCTGAGCATCTTTCCAACTTATTACTCCTGATAAAATAAATAACACTGCGCCAATTAATGCCACAGAATAGCTGTCAATTCCAGTATAACTTGCACTTACCCATAGGAAAATGGCAAATAATAATATTGTCAGGCTTATTTTTTCGTTTTTGCTTATATTACCCATTTTGGAAAGTTTTTCAGTGAGAACTGATTCTCCTCCAACAATACCTTTAACTTCACTGGGAAAGATCCTAGCAAGGCCAAACCAAATAAATGCCATTAACATAATGGCCAGGGGAAATCCAAATATCATCCAGTTCACAAAAGGAATTCCAGTATATGCTGCAGCCATCAAGTTTGGTGCAGTTCCTATCTCCGTACCAAAACCTCCAGCCAGAGATCCAAAAGAAGCTCCTAAAATCATAGCTTTAGCATAATTACTTTTACCTTTTTCTGGATCAGTAACACCCATAAGAAGTACAATTTCTTTAATAATAGGTAAAAGCATAGCAAACGCAACTACATTTTCAATCCATGCCGATAAAATACCTGTAGAGAATACACTTACAAATAATCCCTTACTTGGTGAGGTTCCCAGTTTAGATAGCATAAGATAGGTTAAACGCTGAGCAAGTCCACTTTTTCTGATTGCTTCGGCCATTATGAATCCACCAATCATTAAAAAGAGTATGGGATTTGCAAATCCAATTACAGCATTATTAAAACTCTCTATTCCCATAATAGGTTGAATAAACAAGATTATAAGCGAAGTAACAGCCAGATGAGTAGCTTCCGTGGCCCACATAATGACCGCGAAAATTAATAATGCAATGGCCGCATGTCCAGCATAACTTAAACCTGGTAGGGGAATCAACATCACTATGATTGCGAGAATGATCGCCAGAGGAAGTCCAATTTTTTTAACATTCGTTTTATTACCCCCATATTTATAAAATCATTATTAATCCCATGTTTTAATAAAAAATTCGACCTAAATGAAGGTTAAATAAATTAATTAAATATCACTAATTAAATTAATAAATTATATAAACTGTATTTAATTCCCTAATCTGAATTTATTTAATTATAATGTTAAAATATTGCATTTAATAACTTCAATTTATTAGGTCGGAAGTAAATTTCCTTATTCCAATATTTAAAGTTTTCTAAGTAGATTCTGGGTTTAAAAATGAAAATTAATTTGAATTTAAAAATTATATTACATAAAACATCACTAACAAGCACAGTAGTTTAATAGAATTAATTAAACCTAAAACTTTATATAGGATAAACTCAAATGTTGGTATGCGAAAACATGCGGTGTTAGTCCAGCCTGGTTAAGACTCTGGCCTGCCACGTCAGTGACCCGGGTTCAAATCCCGGACGCCGCATCTGCGGCTGTAGTATAGTCTGGTTAGTACTTGGGCCTTCCAAGCCTACAGCCCGGGTTCAAATCCCGGCAGCCGCACTATATTTGTTCAAATTTTTATTATTAGCTTTTTTATTATTGCTTTATTTTGATGATTTTTGTAGATTTTATTTTTTAATGCCATATTCTTAAGTATTTTAAATAATCATTGATGATAATCTAAATCAAGTTCAACTCGATTATATAGTATTTTTATTAAAAAAATTAAGAACATACATCTAAATATATTAATTAAATAGATTTAATTTAAAAAATAAGTTGTTAAGTAAGTTTTCAAATACGCAAATAAAGCAGTATTATAAACCTATTTCTTTTTTTATTAAAAATAGAGTATTATAACCTACAATTATATATAAGAAAAAGTATAAGTTTGATACCAAGATATTCTTTACTAATTAAAAATTAAATAAAATATTATAATAAAATAAATTCAAAAGTTAGAAGAAATATTATTTTAAAATACTTGATTTACTCGAACTTTTGAAGTGATTAAATTATTAATAATTAATCAGAAATTTTAAAAAAATCAAAAACCATCCTTAAAAAATTAATAATAAAAGGATAGTTTAATTAAGGTTGTGATGTTAATGGCAGGAATTGTTGGATATGGAGTCTATGTACCTTCATATAGAATAAAAGTTGAAGAAATAGCTCGTGTATGGGGAGATGATCCTAAAGCTATTTCCCGGGGATTGGTAGTAACAGAAAAATCTGTCCCTGCCCCTGACGAAGATACAGCCACTATATCAGTGGAAGCTGCAAGATACGCCATGAAAAGAGCAGAAATAGATCCTAAAAAAATTGGAGCAGTTTATGTTGGTTCAGAATCTCACCCATATGCTGTAAAACCAACTGCTACTATAGTAGCAGAAGCGGTGAGTGCAGCACCAGAATTAACCGCTGCAGATATGGAATTTGCATGTAAAGCTGGTACAGCAGGTATGCAGGCATGTATGGGCCTAGTAGATTCGGATATGGTTGAATACGGTCTGGCTGTTGGAGCAGATACTGCTCAAGGAGCACCAGGAGATGCCTTAGAATACACGGCATCTGCAGGTGGAGCAGCCTACATAATAGGTAAAAAAGACACCATAGCTGATTTTGAATCTACTTACAGTTTTACTACTGATACTCCAGACTTTTACCGAAGGGAAGGAATGCCTTACCCCAGTCATGGAGGGAGATTTACTGGAGAACCAGCTTTTTTCAAACACGTACTCGCTGCAGCTAATGGAATGTTTGAAAAAATGGGAACTGATGCATCGGATTACGATTATGCAGTATTTCACCAACCTAATGGTAAATTTTACTTAAAAGCAGCTAAAAAATTAGGTTTTAACAAGGAACAAGTTCAACACGGACTTTTAACCCCAGTTATTGGAAACACCTACTCTGGAGCAACCCCACTAGGACTGGCTGCCATATTAGATGAAGCAAAAGCTGGAGACAGAATATTGGCTGTTTCTTATGGTTCTGGTGCTGGAAGCGATGCCTTCAGTATTACAGTTAATGATAAAATTGAAGAAAAACAGAATTTAGCCCCGAAGGTTCAAGATATGATTAAAGAAAAACGTTACGTCGATTATGCCGTTTATGCTAAATTTAAAGATAAAATAAGGATGGCTTAAGAGGAGATTAATATGAGAGATGTTGCGATTATTGGAGTATCACAAACCAAATTTGGAGAATTATGGGACGAATCATTCCGGGATCTAATAACTGATGCAGGTTTAGGTGCTATTAAAGATGCAGAGATAGAAGGTGCAGATCTAGAAGCTATGTACGTAGGAAACATGTCTGCTGGTCTTTTTGTACAACAAGAACACATTGCTTCCCTTATTGCAGATCATGCAGGACTTAGTCCCATCCCATGCACCCGTGTGGAAGCGGCTTGTGCATCAGGAGGACTGGCCTTAAGAAATGGAATTATGGCGGTGGCCTCTGGTTACCATGACATAGTAATTTCTGCAGGTGTGGAAAAAATGACGGATGTTGTTGATCCAACCCCTGCCATTGCTACTGCTTCTGATCAGGAGTGGGAAGCTCAACAGGGAGTTACTTTCCCCTCACTTTATGCAATGATGGCTCGCCGTCACATGCATGAGTTTGGAACTACTAGAGAACAAATGGCCATGGTTTCTGTGATTAACCATAAGAATGCTGCTAAAAATCCTCGGGCCCAGTACCCTATGGAAGTTAGTGTAGAACAAGTAATGAATTCTACCATGGTAGCAGATCCATTAAGATTACTGGATTGCTCACCTATATCTGACGGGGCCGCTGCAGCCATATTATGTCCTGCAGAAGACGCTAAAAAATACACTGACACCCCGATCTACGTAAAAGCCTCTGCACAATCATCTGGATCCATTGCCCTGCAAGATAGGAAAAGTCTAACTACTATCGACGCCACAGTTAACGCAGCACGTAAAGCGTTCCAAATGGCCAACATGACACCTAAAGACATCGATATGGTGGAAGTACACGACTGTTTCAGTATAAATGGTATTTTGGCCATTGAAGATATTGGATTTGTGGAAAAAGGAAAAGGTGGTCCAGCCATAGAAGATGGAATGACACAACTGGACGGTGAGATCCCAGTAAATCCATCTGGTGGATTAAAAGCCCGTGGTCACCCATTGGGAGCTACTGGTATTGCTCAGGCCGCAGAACTGGTATGGCAACTACGCGGAGAAGCCGGTAAAAGACAGGTTGAAGGTGCAGAAGTTGGTATGGCTCATAACATTGGTGGAACCGGTGGAACAGCTGCTGTGCATATCCTATCCAGATAATTTCGGAATATAGTAAAAAATCATTAACTAAAAAATCTTAATGATTTTTCATATTTTAAATTATTTTTTAAAATTATTTTTAAATCAAATAAACTATTCTAATTTTAAATTTTATTTTTGACCTATTCAATATGATAATTAATTCTGATAATTAATTCTAATATGATTATTCTAATTTCTCCATAATCACAGACTAAAAAGCGGTTCTTTAGAAACTGAATGTATTAAATCATCAGTAGATTTAATTTCTTCGTCATTGCCACTAATAAGCAACCAAACACTCCCTTCAGCACCGGCTACACCACCTGCAGCCACTAATTCTGCATCGGCGCCAGTTAACATTTTAATAGCATCAATTTCTGTGAAAATATCTCCGGTAACCGGAAGTATGCGAGGTCCAGATATCCCTGGCTGATTCAGTTTATTTGCAATTTTATTAATATCAATATCAACCCTTTTTTCCAGTCCCACTGGTAAAATAAGTTTTACTCTACGACCTATATGTGCCTGTAAAGCTACTCCAATGGTTCCTCCCTTTGGATGACCAATATATATCCCTACCTGATTTCGGGATAAATCCAAAAGATTAGCACCTTTGAAAATAATATCACCCTCACCTAGATCGTCCACCACATCAAATATGGTTTTTCCTTTTTGCCACTTCCCCTGAGTTATGATTACATCTCCAGGAAATCCTTTATTATCAGATAGCCTTCCATCCTCTCTTCTTGGTTTTGATGGTGGCAACACAATACCCCTGAAGAATTTTTTTCTTGAAAACTCCTTATTTTGACCAGTTTTTGATAAAATTTCTTCGGCAACGTATCCATTTGTGGTACCTGCGATTATGACAATAGTACCAGATTTAAGAGCTTCATTTACAGAATTATTTTCGGCCAGAGCTTTAGCGATTAAACGTTTACCTGCAGCAGGTGTTATTAAGTATTGTTTCATTTAATTCACCTTTATTAGAATTTTTAAAAAAAATAGATATTTATTATAATGGTTTTTGAAAATAATATTTTTTATAATGTATTTACACATTAAAAAGACTTATTTATTTAATGACTGGTAGTCCTTCATCAGCCCAGTAAGTTATACCACCTAACATATTATAAACTTCGTTAAATCCAAAATGGCGCATTACTTGCATGGCATTAGCACTCCGGATACCGGATTTACAATATAATAAATATGTTTTTCCTTTATCCAAGTTTTCAATTTCTACTTTGAAATTACTCTGATAATCAACATTTTCAGCCCCTTCCAGATGACCGCTTTGGAATTCTGTAGGGGTTCTAACATCCAATAAAACAAATTCAGGATTATTAATATTATCTTTTATAATTTGACTAGATTCTTGAGGAGTTACATCTTTGAATATTTGATTATCGGGCATTATATCACGTAATTAACTATGTTTGAATAGGATATATATATACTATTTATCTTAGTTTTTCTTTCTAAAACAATAACTTGCATTATAACATCAGAAACATCAAGAATAAAGAGTGGAACACGATTATTACTGTAATAAAACTAGCATTCTCTTACTATAATATGAGTTAAAGAATATTCAAAATTGATTTGAATAAATTTTTTAAATAAGTTTCAGGTGCCTAAGAATATGGATCAAGAAATTAATTTAATATTTTAAATATAATTAATCAATTCTTATAAAATCAAAAATAATGCCAAAAACAATCGAAATTATTTATAAAATCTATTTAAATTGTTTTTAATTAAAAAATAAGATAAATAATAATGCGTGAATTTAAAAAAATATCTATTTAAAAATAAAAAAATGAATTAAAGGTTTTCACCTTTAAATTACATCATTGGAGGCATACCGCCAGGCATACCACCCATACCTTCCATACCTTCCATGTCTGCTCGGCCAGCACCGCTGGAAGCAATAACATCGTCGATTCGGAGGATCATTTCTGCGGCTTCAGATGCAGACTGAATAGCTTGTTTTTTGACCCTGTGAGGTTCAATAACTCCAGCTTCATTCATGTCAGTAACAGCACCTTCGAAAACATCTAATCCCATGTAAACAGAGGTTTCATGAGCAGCTCTTAAATCCACGAGGGAATCAATACTGTCCAGACCTGCGTTTTCGGCTAAGGTTTTAGGGACGACTTCTAAAGCTTCTGCAAAGGCAGTGATAGCGAGTTGTTCTCTTCCACTTATAGCATCAGCATAGTCTTTTAAGCGTTTAGCGATTTCGATTTCAGGAGCTCCTCCACCAGCAACAACTTTACCATCTTCAACAGTAGCAGCTACTACTCCGATAGCATCATCAATTGCTCGCTCGATTTCACTAACCACATGGCCAGTAGATCCTCTAACCAGTAAGGTTACAGCTTTAGGTTCTTTGCAGTCTTCAACAAAGATCATATCTTCACCAGAGATTTTCTTTTCAGATACAAGTCCTGCATCTCCAAGATCATCAGCAGAGAGGTCTTCAATGTTGGTTACTACTTTAGCACCAGTAGCTTTGGATAATTTTTCAATGTCAGACTTTTTGACTCTTCTAACAGCCAATACACCAGCTTTAGACAAGTAGTGTTGTGCTAAATCATCAATACCTTTTTGAGAGAATACAACTTGAGCTCCGGTGTCAACAATGGTGGAAACCATGTCTCGGATCATTTGTTCTTCTTGTTCAATGAAGGCTTGCATTTGAGTAGGGTCAGTGATTCTGATTTCAGCGTCCACTTCAGTTTCTTTAACTTCTATTGGACAGTTTAAGAGAGCGATTTTAGCGTCTTCCACTTTTTTAGGCATTCCAGGGTGTACTCGTTCTTTGTCGATGATTACACCTTGTACTAGCTTGGATTCTTCTACAATAGCACCGTCTTTCTTCTCGATTTTGATGTGGTCTATTTCCACTTCACCGTCTTCTTCTACCTGTTTGACTGCGTCAACCACAAGTCTTGCTAATGGTTCTCGGGCCTTTTCAGTTCCTTTTCCAGTCATAGCAGTCATGGCCACTTTAATTAAAGTGTCCTTGTCATCAGCATCGATAGCAATATCATTTAAGATTTCTTGAGCTTTTTCAGCTGCTTGTCTGTATCCCATAGCTACTATAGTTGGGTGGATGTCCATGTCCAGTAGGTTTTCAGCTTTTTTGAGTAATTCACCAGCAATAATAACTGCAGTGGTGGTTCCATCTCCTACTTCGTCTTCTTGGGTTTTAGCTACTTCTACTAACATTTTAGCAGCAGGGTGCTCGATATCCATCTCTTTAAGGATAGTTACACCGTCGTTGGTTACAACAATGTCTCCTAAAGAGTCGACTAACATTTTGTCCATTCCCTTAGGACCAAGGGTTGTTCTTACTGTCTCTGCTAAGACTTTTCCAGCTAATATATTCATTCTTTGAGCGTCTCTTCCGATAAACCTGTTAGTACCTTCAGGTAGTACTAATATAGGTTGTCCTGCGCCACTGTATTGTGCCACGATAATCACCTCTAAAATTATAATTGTTTTATTTTCAATTTATTTTAATGCTTTATGCTATTATCACTGGGTTAGAGGTTCTATAAATAGTTTTCTAATAAAATTTTCATGAATAATAATTAAAATTAGTAGTTAATGTAAGATTACAAAATTAAAATGATTATTCTAATATATTAATTCTAATATAAATATGGTGAGATTATTCAGTTCAAAAAATTCACATTTTATTACACTATACCTTGCTAAAAATACTTATTTCATGAACAATATAAATAATATAATAAGAGATAGTGGTAAAATGAAGGCTAAAATTAAAAAAAATCTAAAAAAGATAGATTTAAAGGATTATTCTTTTTTAAGAAGATTAGAAATTAATAATATTCCAAAATCAACTTTGCTAGTTTTTTTTGTAACAATTTTTATTCTGAGTGCTGGTTCATTAGGAACTGTTCAAGCAGAAGATGTAATTATAAATTCCAGTACCAGCGATATTAATATCACAAATGACACAAACTCCAGTGATGAAGCCGATTTAAGTCTAAACAAATCTGAGATCCTTGATTCTAGCACACAAGTTGCTAATTATATTGAGAAAAATAAAAAACTTCCCAACACCGTAAGCACGGGAGTGAAAGTAATTAGTATTTCCCAATATCTCTATGCTGTAAGCTCTTTTATATCCGGATCAGATAATGTAATTCTTTTTAATGTATCTGGAAGAATATATAGTGTCACCAGATTTTCAACCAGTTATACTCAAAGTCAATACACTTCATTGGCCCTAAGAACGAGTAATTACATGTATAACTATCATAAAATCCTCCCATACATTAGTTCGACTCATGGAAACCTGGATTACTACAATATGATTTATATGTTCTCCAAAATTGGTAGATACTATAAAATTTATGGAAAAATGCCAAAAAGCGTATCTTTAGTCAGCCAAATACCTAAAACTGCTCGCATATTCAGTTCTAGTTATGTTGATAATACCATATCCAGTTTATATTCACGATTGAAATCAACGAAGATTAGTATGGGTAAGTTAGCTGCAACTATTAAGAAAACTAAAAGGACTACAACTTTAAAAAAGCTTCAAATTCAATACAATAGCCTTCAATCAAAATATAGTCATCTTAGTTCTCAATTAAAATATTATAAATCCTTGAAAAATTCTATATGGTACATTCCATCCACCATGCGTAAATATCTTAAAGAAACTAAATACTGCCAAATCACCAATGCCAATATCGTTTATGTGGCCACCAATTTGAAAGGCAGTACACCCTATGAGACTGGAACCAAGATATTCAACTGGGTGCGAGACAATGTAGACTATTCTTTTTATTATCGAACAAAATACGGGGCAGCAAATACTCTGAAAAAGCGCTTAGGTAACTGTGCAGATCAAGCACATTTAATAGTAGCCTTGGCACGTACATCTGGCCTTCCTGCAAGGTATGTTCGAGGCACCTGCAAATTTGTTGTTAGTGGAAATGTTTACACCCATGTTTGGGCCCAAATATGGATTAAAGGTAGAGGTTGGGTAACTGCAGATAGTTCTAGTTATTTAAACTCATTCGGAGTTATAAGAAGCTGGAATCCTAAAAAATCGAAAATTACCGAAAAATTAATACAGTATTCATTATAATCAATGCGGAAAATTCATCATATTTTTAATTTAAAATAATACATTAATTTGAGAGGGTACTGATTGAAAATTTTAGATTTAAGCCAAACACTGGTAGATAAAATGCCAGTATTTCCACAGGATCCTGATTTTTCACTAGAAGAAATTTTAAATAGTGAAAAAGATGGATTTACACTTTCGCTACTAAAAACAGGTCTGCATACAGGGACTCATATTGATTCACCCTATCATTTTTATTCTGATGGAAGAAAAATTGATGAAATAAAACTTGATGAATTAATAGGACCTCTAAATCTAATTGATGCAACAAATAGTTTAAATAAACCTGTTGATAGTTTAGATAATTCATTAAAAGATAATTTAGATACAAACAAAGTAAATTCAGACCAGCAAATTAATGTTTCAGAATTTAAAAATATAAAAAAAGGAGATATAGTAGTAGTAAAAACCAACTGGAGCAAAAATTGGGGTTTAAATAATTATTTCACTCAAAATCCATATTTATCAGATGAATCAGCCGAATTTCTTATTAAAAAAGAGATATCGGGGTTAGGTATAGATGCTCCCAGTGTTGATACTTTAGGGAAAACCATAATTCATGAAAAATTACTTCTCAATGACATATGGATCGTAGAAAACCTTAAAAATCTGGAATTAATACCTCAAGACACAGAAAATCTAGATTTTTTTTGTATTCCTCTGCCTATTAAATGTGAAGCTTCACCCGTAAGAGCTTTCATTAGAATAAATAATAAAGAAATAACTAAAAAATAGGTAAAGATAATAAAAGATAATTAAAATAAAAATAATTAAACCGAAAAGTGAATAAATAAAATAAGTATTAAATCTATATTATTTTAGGATTTTTTCCCAGATTGTTTCCTCATTTATTTGATAAGACTTGAAATAGCCCTTTCTTTCTAAATTACGCAATATATGAAACATATTATCATAAGATAGTTCATTAAATCCTACTTTTTTAATAAAAGCGTGCATTTTATGAGTATTTGATTTTTCTGAAGGCAATAATAAATAAACTTGAGATTGGAAAGAAGTAAGGTCTCTTTTTGGTTTTGCAGTTAAAGCTTCGAAATAAGTCTTTATCTCTTCTAAATCTTTGATATAATTATTTTTATGGCTTAAATCGTTTTTAAGATCATTAATAATTTTATCCTTTTCTTTGAGAAAATTTTCCAACTCTTTAATATTCTCTTCCTTTTTTTCGATTTTATGTTGTAATAGAGTGGCTTTTTTACATTCTTGG
>CAYUFT010000009.1:13065-36432 GCA_964444115.1 uncultured Methanobacteriaceae archaeon | reverse complement strand
CATATGGCTTATTCACGGTCCTGAAAAAATTATTCGCAAAGAAATGGAAATTATAACTCGGGCCAAGGAAAACATTAATATACGGGCCGGGTTCATGTTCAAAGAAGAGGCAGAGAATCTTAAAGAAAAAATCAATCAGGCCGCACGCAGGGGAGTAAAAACTAAAATAATGGCAGCTCCTTTTACTGTTATTGATGATAAAAAAATCCATCTATCCAAGGAATTGAAGGGAATAAAGGCTGAAGTTAGAATTTACCAGATACCATTTGTTAAAATGATTGTGAGGGACGGAACAGAAATGATGCTCATATTTTCCAAATTTTCGGGAGAAGAGAAGAAGGCCGTGGCCCAAAGTGCCATAGGTGTCTGGAATCAGTATCCGGAAATCGCTCAAAACTACGCCAATGTATTTGAGAATATGTGGGAAGGAGACATGCCTAAAAGGCCAGAAAAATCTAAAAAAAATAGTTTTAAAGATTAATTTTGATGTATATCTTTTAATCTTCAGCTCATCCCTTATATTAATAAAAAAATAAACAAATATTTCATTATTATAGAATTATAAAATAATATAATGAATAATGGAAATCGTTTTCTTGAGGATAATCTTATATAATAATATTGCAGATTTTATTTATAGATAATTATATAATATTTTTATATTAATTCTAGAAGAAATTATACTCCTTTTCATAGGAGAAGGTGATTAAATGCGCGTACTTTTAATTCATTCTGATTATTTAAAGTATCAAACCAAGTCTAAAACGAAAATAGCTGAAAAAATAGACGATGAAAAGAAAAAAGGATCATTTGAAAATTCTCTGGTAGCTTTCACTGCTGTAGAAAAGGAAGATGAATCAGATATTAATGGTGTAGTAGAAAACGCTGTAAAAGAAATAGCGGATGTTTTCTCTAAAGTAGGGGCCGAAAATGTGGTAGTTTACCCCTATGCTCACCTAAGTTCTTCATTAAGTTCTCCGGATGCAGCTAAAAAGATTCTGATTGAAATAGAATCTGAACTGGCTGAAATGGATATAAAAGTGGCCAGAGTTCCCTTTGGATGGTACAAATCCTTTGAAGTATCCTGCAAAGGACACCCATTATCTGAACTTTCCCGTACCATTACTTCTCAAAAAACTGAGGAAAAAGAGAAGGAAAAAGGAGAAGAATCCAAATGGTATATTTTGGATGAAGGCCACCTTATTGCTCCGGAAGAATTTGACTTCCAAAACAAGGATCTGGAGCAACTGACCAAATATGAATTGGGAAAATCAGAATCCTCTGGTGAAGAACCACCTCACGTCAAATTAATGAAAGAAAAAGGTTTAGCAGATTACGAGCCTTCTGCTGATGTAGGACATCTTCGATGGTATCCCAAAGGTCGCTTAATCAGAGATTTACTGGCTGATTATGTCTATCTGCTGGTAACTAACGAAGGGGCCATGCCGGTGGAAACACCGATCATGTATGATCTGGCTGATGATGCTATTCGAGTACATGCTGAGAAATTTGGAGAAAGGCAGTACCGTCTGGGACACAAGAAAAAAGAACTCATGCTCAGATATGCCTGTTGTTTCGGTGCATTTAGAGTATTATCTGATTCTTTCCTAACTTGGAAAAATTTACCTGCCAGAATTTATGAACTTTCTACTTATAGTTTCCGTATGGAGAAAAAAGGGGAAGTTGTGGGACTCAAACGGCTGCGCGGATTCACTATGCCGGATTTACACACAGTGTGCCGGGATTTAGGCCAATCACTGGTGGAATTTGACCGACAGATTGATCTCTGTCTACAAACTGGTGAGGACTTCAATGTTAATTATGAAGTTATTTTCCGGGCCACTCAGGACTTTTATGATGAGTACAAAGAGTGGATGCATGTTTCTGCTCAAAAAATTGGAAAACCAGTGCTTCTGGAGATTTTACCAGAGAGAAAAAACTACTGGATTTCTAAAATGGACTTTGCTGCTATTGATTATCTGGGAAGACCTATAGAAAACCCAACTGTACAGATTGATGTGGAAAGTGGAGAAAGATTTGACATAACTTTCCTGGAAGAGAATGAAAAAGAAGATTATCCAATAATTCTTCATTGCAGTCCTACGGGAAGTATTGAACGTGTAATTTGCAGTTTGCTGGAAAAAACAGCGGTTGAAATGGATGAAAAGCCTCCAATGTTACCAGTTTGGCTTTCCCCTACTCAGGTGAGAATACTGCCTATTGCAGAGCGACATATGGATTATGCCCTAGAATTGGCCCGGGAATTAAAGGATCATAACGTTCGAGTGGATGTGGATGACCGGCCAGAAAGAGTAGGTAAGAAAATCAGAAATGCTGCCACTGATTGGGTGCCTTATGTGGCGGTTATTGGTGATAATGAATTGGAAAGTAAAGAATTAACCATTAACATTCGTGAAACCCAGGAAAAACAGGCTATGACTAGAGAAGATCTGGTAAAATTAGTTAATGAAGAAACTAATGAAATGCCATTTAGGGCTCTGCCACTGCCTTTAAAGTTGTCTGAGAGAATAAATTTCTAAGTAATTTTAAATCAGATCACTTTATCTGATTTACTTTATTCAATTTTTTTTATAGACTTATTTTTTTATTTTATATTCATTTAATTCTTATTTTGAGTGTTTTCACTTCAGAATCTTCGTTATTATAATCATCTTAACCAAAATATTATAACTTATAACTTATAATTAAATAATATTAATATAGATAAAGGGGATAAAGGGACTTTAAATATGTGAAAATGTTAATTTTATCTCATAAATATTTAATAACAATCTGTGGGAGGGTTTTTTATGGGAGAAGTAATTTCAATAATTAATCAAAAAGGTGGCTGTGGAAAAACAACCACTGCTGTGAACTTATCAACAGCACTAGCCCTTATGGATAAAAAGGTTCTGGTAATAGATTTAGACCCACAAGGTAATGCTACAACAGGTTTTGGAGTTCAAAAAGGCGAACTGGAAAATACTATTTACACTGTGTTGAGCAGGCAAAATAACCTGGAAGAAGTAATGATTCCAACTATTTTAGATGATTTGTACATTGTTCCCAGTAATATTTCACTTAGTGGGGCTGAAGTAGAACTTAGTAGAGAGATTGGATATCATTCTATTCTTCAAGATGCTATAAAAAGTGTAAAGGGAATGTTTGATTATATTTTAATTGATGTTCCTCCTTCTCTTGGTATACTAACCTTGAATGCACTGGTAGCATCAGATAGTGTTATTATTCCTATTCAGGCCGAATATTATGCTTTGGAAGGAATGGCGGACTTATTAAAAACTATAAATCTTGTTGAAGAGCGTTTAAAGACTTCAACTAATATTAAAGGTATTTTAATAACTTTATATGATTCTAGGACACGTTTAGCCAGAGATGTTCATCAAGAGGTTAAGAAATACTTTGGTGAAGAAGAATACATATTTAAAACTACAATTCCACGTAATGTCCGTTTGGCTGAGGCACCTAGCTATGGAAAACCATGTATATTATATGATCAGGAAAGTGCAGGCACTACTGCCTATTTAAAACTTGCCCAGGAACTTATTAAACGGGATGGTTAATATGGCCCGTCGTAAATCACTACCATCAAAAAGTGCTGGTCTGGGAATGGGCCTGGATGCTTTGATTAAGGCCAAAACTAGGGATGAGAATAATGAAATTGAAGAAAATCAATTAGAAAATGTTTCTGATGAAAGAAAAATATCTGAAGATTTGGATGACAATAAAGTCTCTAAATTACTGGAATCTAAAAAATCTGTAAAAGTTAATTCTTCTAAAACTAAAAACTCGATTTCTAGACCTTATGATAGTTCATCTTCCAAGCCTGAAAAGTCAAATAAATCTTTAATTTCAAAATCAACAACTACCAATGATGCAGCTGAAGCCGATGATGCTGAAACTCAGAGAATAAATATTGTGTACAGCGATGTTAAAAAGAATCCTAGAATTACCTTATGGTCTTCTCGTTCGGCCGCAGTTTTAAGATATCTCAAAAAAACACAGCCAGAATTTAGTATTAGCAAAGAAGCATCTAAATTAATTGAAGGCGCGGTTAAAGAGAAATACCCTGAGATATGGGATCTTTTTGATGATTTATAACTAATTTTTTTAAATTTCTTTATTTTTTTCTAAATTTTTATTATAAGTTATAACTTCTAACTTATAACATATAAGTTATAATAATTATTTAGTTTTATAATTCAAATATGATCTTAAAAATTCATGTAGAAGATAAATTAAAAATAAGAATATTTATTAATATTTATTAACTAAAACATGTCTAAAGGTGTTTGATAAATACCTTTAAGCTTTATAAATGGCTCAGCACGTTTTACTGCAACACCTAACTTTTTTAATTCTTCTAACTTAGTAAATTGATGCTTTTTACGTATGGCAATAATTTTTCGAGCGGAAATAGTTCCAATTCCAGGGACCCGGATTAAATCACGATATGACGCCTGATTGATTTCCACAGGAAAAATATCCATGGCCCGGGCAGCGGAATACTTGGGATCTTCCTCCACATCTAAAAGTCCATTTTCATGAAAAATAAGCTCATTTAGATTAAAATTATATGAATTTAAAAGAGCATCGGCCTGATAAAGTCTATTGGATCTATTATGGTGGGGTTCTTCCCTGTATTGAAGTGGAGTGTCTTCTAAAGGTTTAAAAGCACTAAAATAACTTCTTTTAACGTCTAACTTATCATAAAGCCAGGTGACTCTATTTAAAATATCTTCATCAGTCTCATCAGTGGCCCCTATAATCATCTGAGTGGTTTGGCCGGAAGGAGCATAGAGTGGATCTTTATCATGGATATTTTTTATCCATTTTAGACGGCGCATAATGTCTTTTTGATAGTCTTTGGTACTGGAAAGTTCAGCCAGACCATCTGCTGTGGCGGCCTCAATATTAACACTTACGCGATTGGCCAAGCCCATGGCCCTCTTAATGAGGTCTTTTGATGAACCTGGAAGAATTTTAAGATGTATATATCCAGAATAACCATGTTCTAACCTTAAAAGTCTAGCCACTTCCACTACTTTTTCCATCGAGGTGTCTATGTCTCCAGAAATTCCAGAACTTAAAAATAACCCTTCCACATATTTTTTTTGATAATAATTCAAGAAAACACGGGTTAATTCTTCAGGACTGAGTTCCATTCGTGTGAAGTTTCTTTTACTATGATTCACACAGTACTTACAATCATTAATGCACTTATTAGTCATTAAAACCTTAAATAGTGGGACCTGACATCCTCCACTAACGGTACTGTAGTAAATTCCAGGTAAATTCGGCCGAGAATTAGTTTGGTGATTTACATAATCACAGAGATCAAACTGGGCAGTATCACTCAGGACCTGCATTTTGCGCATGGTATTCATTGAATAATATTTGTTTGGATAACTATAATTGTCTTATGGTAGGCCATCTGGAAACTATTAAATACCCTTATTTTTATTATATCTATTTGAAATATCAAATATTAATTAAATATTTAAATAAAATGTGAGTTGATTATAGAATATGAGAATAGTATTGGCCGGTACTGGAAGTGCAGTGGGAAAAACTACTATTTCCACAGGTATAATGAAAGTATTATCCGAAGAAACTAAGATCCAACCATTTAAGGTAGGACCGGATTATATTGATCCTACTTATCACACCCTGGCCACAGGAAACAGGTCCCGTAATTTAGATTCATTTTTCATGTCTGATGGTCAAATAAGGGGGGCCTTTGAAAGGGCCATGTCCATCACGGGCTCAAAGATGGGAATTATTGAAGGAGTTCGAGGTCTTTATGAAGGAATCAGCCCTACAGGGGATGTAGGAAACACGGCTTCTGTAGCTAAAGCTTTGAATTCTCCTGTTATTTTAATTTTAAATGCTAGAAGTCTGGTAAAAAGTGCAGCTGCGGTAGTTCTGGGATTTAAATCCTTAGATAAGGATATAAAGATTGAAGGAGTAATTTTAAACCAGGTGAAAAATCAACGTCATTACTTGAAAGCTAAAGAAGCTGTGGAAAAACTGACCAATACTCAAGTAATTGGTGGTATACCTAGGAGCGATTCTTTGACTGTAGAGCAAAGACATTTGGGACTGGTCCCTGCGGTTGAAAGAGAAAATTTATTAGGATTCATTGAAAAATGGGGCCAAGTAGTTTCTGAAAATATAGATTTAGATGCTCTAAAAGATATTATGAAAAATGCGGGAAAGATTCCTGCAGACCGAGAAGAACTTTGGAAGATAGAAAATACTAAAAAAGTGAAAATTGGAGTGGCCTTGGATGAAATTTTTACATTTTATTATCAGGAAAATTTAGAAGCTTTGGAAGATAACCATGCTCAAATAGTCCCTTTCAGTCCTTATCATGACGAAGAACTCCCTGATGTGGATGCTCTTTATATTGGTGGGGGCTATCCTGAGATATTCTCTAAAGAACTGGAAAAAAATCATTCCATGCGCCATGACATTAAAAAGTTTCATTTAGATGAAAGGCCAATTTATGGTGAATGCGGCGGTTTAATGTATCTTACAAACTCTATTAATGGATATAAAATGTGTGAGGTATTTCCTTATCCTTCTCTAATGACTGATAAAGTTCAGGGATTAAGTTATGTCATTTCTGAGGCCCAGGAAGACAATATAATATCTAAAAAAGGAGATGTCTATCGGGGTCACGAATTTCACTACTCTAAAGTAGATATTAATGCAAACCACAATATTAAACCGGAATTTGCCTTTAAAATTCTTCGAGGAAGGGGGATAATAGATTCAAAAGATGGAATAATGTCTAAAAATACTGTGGCTAGCTATGTGCATACTCATGCTGCGGCATGTCAGGGGTTTGCTTCCAATTTTACTAGAAATGCTTGGGAAATTTAAGAAACAGGAATTGCTTGATTGATAATATTTAATCTATTAACCTTCTATTAACTGCGAGTAATATTTATACTATAATATCAAGGCTGATAATATGAACTTAACTAATAAAATTGACGTATTTTCTCCTTATTTGATCATATTTGCCATATTTTTGTATGTTTTATTTGGTTTTGTAGGATTTTATTATAAAATAAAAGGACTACAAGCACCTTCTATGGCTGTGTATCTCTATATTTTATTTGGCTGCTGTTTTTTCATTGCAGGGATAATTTTTCCTAAGATGTTTTACAAATTCAATTTTAAAAGCTTTAAAACATTAAATAACTTTTTAAATTCCCTATATTCACAAAAAGAATATTTAAAAAAGAATTTTAATCAAAATAAATCTACAGATAAATCTCTTAATACTGAAAAAAAATTTTTTAAAAATTTTTCTCGTCTGGAGATAGTAATTTTATTTATAGTTATCTTGGGCTTATCTCTCCAAGCCATTAATCTCCTTTATTCTGGTGGTATTCCTCTTTTAAGCGGTTATCTGAAGGCCAAAGCAGTAACTAAAATATGGATAGTTTCTTATCTCTTGTTTTTGCCCGGAATAAATATTTTATTGGCCCGATTCAATCGGAGCTATTATTATATTCTATTTATATTAGGAATAGGCATTTTCGCCTTGACAGGTTATAGAACCACAACTATAGTTATAATTTTAAGTGTTTTCATCACTCTATATTACACTCGAAAATTCTCTAAAAATCTTAAATGGATATATTTCGCTATTTTTATCATTGGTCTGGTGGGAATAGGCATTTTAGTTGGATATATATCTGCTAAGTCTATTGAATGGCAAACCTGGACTTTAAATCCACTTGAATTATTTTTTTACCGCGCAGGATATACCTTGACTGTTTTTAACACATTGCTTGGAATGCAAGGCGCTACCCATGGTTCACTAGCTTATTATTCAATCACTGGATTTTTTCAGTCAGCTGATCCACGGGCTATTGTAGGGGAAGTAGTTCTTGGATACAAACACTCTGCCACATCAACTATTTTTGGACCGGCCCTATTGGATTTTGGAGCCCTTGCTCTGGCCCTACAAATGTTCTTTATAGGTTTGGTTCTTAAATTAATGCACTTAATTCAAAAAGCAAAAAAAGGAATTTTTACAGCATTTTATGCTATAATATTGGCCCAAACACTTGTATGGATTGAAACAGGCCCTACAGATCTGGTTGTAGGGATATTCTATCTTATCTCCATTATTTTGATCTTAAATGCTTATTTGGATCATAGGAATTATGTGGGAGGATATGAATTAGAAGAAGTGATGGAAAAGGACATGAAGAGGGAAGAACCATGAAAATTGCAGTGGCTGCTGAGTTAGCTCCTGCTAAAACTATAATTCCTGTCCTTGAAAAATTAGATGCTGAAATCATTGGATTGGCACATGGAAACGGTGCAGAAGAACTTCTAACACCCTATTGTTCTGAAATTTATTCTATTGGCCAGGGTCGGGGGGCAGGGGTCCAAAAAAGATCCAATTCAAAAATTGCATATTTAGTAATGAAAGACATCTTAAAAACAGTGCAAGCCACACGGGGAAACGGAATAGACTTACTAATCACCTGTGGGAATGCAGGGGATGTTAGAAAAGGACTTTCGGCGGCTAATTTACTTAAAATACCCACTTTACATATTGAACAGGATATTTACAATCCTATTGAAATGATTGCTTTTGCTGATATGGTCACCGCCCCATCTAATAAGTATAAAAATTATTTAGAGAATCAATATGATATTAAAAATGTGAAAAATATTGGTGGATATCCTATGGCTACATATGTAGATAAAATGAAGCTAATGGATAAAAATAAATTAAAAAATTTTTACAATGTTGATGAATTCATTTTAGTAGCCCTAGGTGGAGATTTAAAAAGTGAACAAATTCCGAAATTAATAAAAATCATTGAATCCTTAGATAAGACCACTTTAATAGCCCCTTTCAGATTTGAAAGGAATTATGTAAAAAGTTTAATATCTCCTTACATATCTTCTAAAATAAAAGTTTTAGATGGCTTTGTTGATCTTCCCAGCATTATGAATGCTGCTGATTTGCTAATTTATGGGGCAGGAATGGGAATAACCATTGAAGCCGGTGTTTTAAGGGTTCCATCTATTAAAATCGCAGGATTTCATCATAAACATGCTAGTGTTGATTTGGCCAGAGAATTAGGTATTGGTGTAGTAAAATTGGAAAATATTCCCTATGAAATTGGCAATGTTCAACTGTCCGATGGCCTGAAAATGGTAAAAAATGCTGAAAAATCCGTTGACAGTTTATTGAGTATTATTAATAATTTTGAAGATTTAAAAAAATCTAAGAGTGGTTTTATAAGTTTAAAAAAGATTTGGAATGCCAGGTCAGAATTTAGATAGTTAAAATAAATTGTTTTTATTTCTATTTTTTTTAATTTACTTAATATTATATTTATTATACAAATTATTATTACTTTTTAAAACAATAATATTAAATATAATAATACTTATTAACTAATTATTACTAAAAAGGTTGTAAGTATTATGAATGCTCTTTCAGATGATAATTCTATAAAATCAGGAATCGTGATGCAAAGTACTAGCTATAATTGTGGCCCAGCAGCACTAGCCACGGTACTTCAAAAAATGGGAATAAAGTGTAATGAAGATGAATTGGCTAAGATAGCTGGCACTGATGATACGGGGACTACTATGTATGGTTTGATGAAAGCTGCCATAAAAAAAGGATTGAATGCTCGTGGAATGAGAATTCATGCTAAAAATTTGGATTCCAATAATATAGTATTTCTGAATATTGATGGAAAATGTCATTACAGCGTAATTAACAAAATAAATGAAAATACGGTGATTTTATTGGATCCGGCCCTGGGAAAAATTGAATTGACCAAAAATTACTTTTTTAAGATATATTCTGGCAATGCACTAATTATATATAAATAAATATATTCTATATTGAAACTAATTCCGACCGATTTTTCTCCAATCAAAGTCAAATTTGCTCCCAGAAAGCTGGATAAATTTAATCAACAATTTTCATTAATATGCTGGGCACGATTCATACAACTAATATAAAAACTTACCCATTGCACTTAAATCAAAAAGTACTTAATATCTCAATCGATAACACATTTTGGTGATATAATGGTTGTAAAAATCGGTATAATTAAATGTGGTAACATCGGTACTTCTCCTGTCTTGGACTTATTACTCGACGAGAGAGCAGACCGACCAAACATAGACGTATGTGTAATAGGATCTGGGGCTAAAATGAACCCAGAAGAAATCGAAAAAGCCGTACCATTAATGCTTGAAATGGAAAGGGACTTTGTTATATTCATAAGCCCTAACCCAGGTGCTCCAGGACCTGCTAAAGCCAGAGAATTATTATCTGCTGCAGATGTCCCTGCAATCATCATAGGTGATGCTCCTGGTCTACGATCCAAAGAAGAAATGGAAGAACAAGGTTTAGGTTACATTATTGTGAAGGCCGACCCAATGATCGGTGCACGAAGAGAATTCCTGGACCCAACTGAAATGGCTTCTTTCAATGCAGATGTAATTAAAGTATTAGCTTTAACTGGTGCTTACAGAGTTGTACAAAACACTATTGATGCAGCAGTAAATGCTGTTGAAGCTGGAAGTGCAATCGAATTACCTAAAGTGGTAATCTCCCGAGACGTAGCTGTTGCAGCTGCTCAATTTGCCAGCCCATACGCTAAAGCTAAAGCTATGGCTGCCTACGACATCGCTACCAAAGTAGCTGATATTGATGTTGAAGGTTGTTTCATGACTAGAGATGCAGAAAAGTACATACCAATCGTAGCTTCTGCTCACGAAATGATTACTACTGCTGCTAAACTCGCTGCTGAAGCAAGAGAAATTGAAAAGGCTAATGACACTGTTGTTCGAACTCCACACGGTGGAAAAGGACAAACCATGGCTAAATCAGTTTTAATGGAAAAACCAGAATAATTTTGTTTTAAAGCGGTCCTCTGGACTGCTTATTTTTTTTATTTTTAAATCATAATATTTTCATATTGCTTTGTGTTTGAATTTACTTTTTGTCTGATTTTAGTCTGCTAATAGTCTTATTATTTCCAATAATTTCATTAATATAATATTTGAAATGCTTTATTTTTTATTAAATATTTACCTCAAATCTTCCAAAATTCAAGAATTAAATAGAAACCTTAAAGTATTATTTTCCGCAATTATTCTTAGTAATTTAATACTTTATTTTACTGAATTTGGAGGTGAAAAGGATTACAAATACAATTAATAATCTTAAAATTCCAGTTTTTCTATTTGTATTGCTAGCATTTGCACTAATTTCCTTAGCTTCTATAGGTGATGTTTCTGCTAATCCGGGCGTTATTTATGTGAATGATTCCTCAGGAAATGATAGTTGGGACGGTGAATCTGATGTGTGGGATGGAATAGGCACTTTGGGGCCTAAAAAATCTATTAAAAATGCTACAGGAACTGTATCTGATGGGGGAATAGTTAATATTGCCGACGGAATATATTCTGGGGAGAATAATAATAATATAACTCTTGATAAGAATATGACTATTCAAGGCCAGAGCCGT
Organism: uncultured Methanobacteriaceae archaeon; assembly: GCA_964444115.1. Classification (GTDB taxonomy): domain Archaea; phylum Methanobacteriota; class Methanobacteria; order Methanobacteriales; family Methanobacteriaceae; genus UBA349. Next base: position 24,880 of record CAYUFT010000009.1, on the reverse strand, counting down.
GAGGGTACTATCTTAGATGGGACTAACGCATTCTTGATATTTATTATTAAAACCGGTCAAAATGTGATCATCCAGAACTTAACACAGGCCAATGGTTATGTTGATACGGGAGGATCCATTGCAAATAATGGTTCTTTAACCTTAATTGACATGGCTTTTATTAACAATAATGTTGTTGGTGGTAGTTCTATTGCAAACGGAGGAAATTTAACCATATTAAATAGTAGTTTTGCCAACAATACTGCCGTTAAGCTAAATGAGTCGGTATATGGATATGGATTTATTTTTAATATCGGAAATTTGACCTTAAATGGCTGCAATTTCTCTGAAAATCTTGCAGATATAGGTGCTGCAATTTTTAATTATGCAGTTTTATCTTTCCAGGGGAATGCAACTATAGAAAACTGCAAGTTCCAATACAATAGTGCTGGATATGGTGGTGCTATTTTCAATCTAGGAAATTTAAACGTTATTAATAGTGATTTTGAAAATAATAGTGCTGGATATGGTGGTGCTATATCAAACAGTGGTAATTTAATTCTAAATAACTGTGAATTATTATCCAATATTGCGGTGTATGGTGGTGCTATTTACAATGATGGAAATACAACCATAAATTCAAGTTATTTAACAAATAATGCTGTATATAGTTTTGATAACACTATACCTTGTTCAGGAGGAGCAATTTATACTGGTGAAGGCACTTTAATTCTTAATTCCTGTAAATTCACAGGTAACACTGCACAAAGCAGCGATATTAATACAACCTATTATGGCGGAGCTATTTCCATTGATGGTGATACAGTCGCTCTGAGGAACTGTGAATTTATTAGCAACGTTGCAGATAGTGGGGGCGCTATTTCTAATAGTGGCTATCTAATTATTAAGAACTCTACCTTTACAGAAAACACTGCCGCCAGTGATTTGGATGATTTGGCCTTTGATGGTGGTGCTATATCAAATTACGGTAATTCTAGTATCTATGAAAGTATTTTCACCGATAATTATGCAGATCTGGGTGGTGCCATTTCCAACGGGGCTAATTCCACGGTAAACGTATCTGGCAGCACATTTAAACGAAACGGCGCATATATGAATGGTGATGTTTTCTACAATGAAGGTATTCTAAGGGTCCATTTCTGTCAGATCATGGAAAATGGAATAGAGGGCTACTATCCAGAAGATATATTCAATGAAGGAGGGGTAGTTGATGCTCGATACAACTGGTGGGGTTCCAATCAAAATCCATCAGATAGGGTTGTTGATTCCAATGTTTCTTCATGGCTTGTTCTAAGATTAACTCCAGGATCTGCTAATATTAAAAATGGGGGAATCTCTGTTCTAACCGCGGATTTACTCCATGATGTTAATGGTGTTTATTACGACCCGGTCAAGGGTCATGTTCCTGATGGTATAGTAGTGAAATTCACCTCTAATCTGGGAACAATTGGAACAACCTACGTGGCCATGAATAATGGTGTGGCTATATCAACTTTAAAAGGTGGTTCTAAAGCAGGTTTGGCCGATGTTGCAGCTATTACAAGTAGTCAAAGTATACATAAATCTGTCAAAATAGATTTGATTCCGCCTAAAGTAACTTACAACTATCCTAAAAAGTATTCTACTGGTGTTTCCCGAACAAAAACTATCTACCTTAAATTCAGTGAAAACATTAAATACGGTATCAACTGGTCTAAAATTGTGGTGAAAGACAAATACGGAAAAATAGTAAAAATATCCAAGTGGATTTCAGGAAACACACTTTATATTAAAACTAGTAGCAAAAGAAGCAGTAATTCCTATTACATGGTGTATATACCTTCTTCAGCAATAAATGATATGGCAGGTAATGGTTTGACACCAGGATATGTAATTAAATTCAAAACAGGAAGATACTAATCTTCTTTATTTTTTTATTTTTAGAATTATTTGGAACATTTGAATGGGAGTCCGGCATTTCTTAATTACTTGTAAAATCGTTTGTAATTTTTTTTATTAATAAATAAATATATATTTAATATTATTCAATATTATCATAATCATCAATTGAACGTGAAATAATGATAGAAAACCTCATAGAACGCTTCTTCAAAGCGGCCACCATGGAAAGATGGAATGACCATATCCGACCTGTGCAGCTTACAGAGCTGGATAAACAGGCCCATAAAATGATTATAGCATATGTTCTAGCCAAAATAGAAGAAGATAGTCGGGGAAAAGATTCTATTAATTGGATTAATCTCATTGAAGGATTTTTATTTGATTTTTTGCATCGATTAGTTTTAACGGACTTAAAACCATCTGTATTCCATCGAATGATGGATGAAAAAAGAGAAGAACTAAATCAACATGTTTTAAATGAATTGAAACCCGATTTAAATGGTTTTAATGATAAATCTTTTGAAGAAAAATTTAAAAATTATCTTTCCAGCAGAGAAAGCACTTTGGAAAAGAGAATTCTCCGGGCGGCCCATTATTTGGCCACTAACTGGGAATTTAAGATAATATATAACACCGCTCCATTTATCTATGGAATTGAGAAAACCAAGGAAAGAATAGAAAACCAGATTGAAGATCACTATGATTTAATAGGTGTTCAAAAGATAATGCTGGAAAAGAAGTCCTTTGGTTTCATTGATCTTTGTGGACAGCTTAGATTCCAGAAAAGATGGGCTCACTCGCCACGAATTCCGGAAACATCTGTTTTAGGCCACATGTTGATAGTCGCTACCACTTCTTATCTTTGTACTTTGGAATTGGGAGTTAAAGCATGTGAAAAACGAATTTATAACAACTTTTTTGCAGGATTATTCCATGACTTACCCGAAGTGATGACTAAAGATATAATTTCACCTGTAAAGCGTTCTGTTAAAGGATTGGATGATATTATAAAAGAATATGAAGATTATCAAATGAAAGAGGAATTATTACCACTTCTTCCCAAGACCTGGCACGAAGAGATGCTTTATTTCACTGGTGATGAATTTAAAAATAAAATTAAGGATTCTGAAAATATTAAGTTCGTTTCATTTAATGATTTAAATAAAAAATACAACAAAAATGAATATTATCCTTTAGATGGAGAATTAGTCCAGGCCTGTGATCAACTGGCAGCCTTTGCTGAGGCCAAGATTTCTATTCGTCACGGTGTCACTTCTAAAGATTTAGAAGATGCTCAAAAAGGCATTATGGATGTTTGGAAATCTAAAAAAATTTCTGGTAATGATTTTGGCCATATTTTCCGTAGTTTAGAGGAATTGATCGAGGAATAATTAATTTGAGGTATTATAATGTTTTCAAAAGTAGAAATAGATAGTATATTTGATGAATACAATGAAATAACTGTTTCTTCCACAGCTAAATTATCTGAAATTAAGACTAAAGATCTTACAGATTCCACACAAGAAGATGTTTCACATTACATAGATTATATTAAGTTTCAGATTAATAAAATTGACCTGGTTTTAGACAAAATTGAGTATGTTCTGGATAACTACCACCAGCTAGATATTCATATGGAATCATATGAATTAAGTGACATGGAAAGAGAATTGATTTTACTGAGAAAAGAATATAGTTCTTTAATTTGATTTTTAATTTTATTATTGTTTATTTTTTCAATTAATAGATATTTAGTTGGAATATTAAGGAATTAAATTTTAATTTCTTATTTTATTTTTATTTAAAATAACAAATTTTGTTAATAGTCTTCAATCAGCATATATTCAATCCCCATTATATATACTATATATCATAACTTACTCATTTGCTTTATGTACTCTATATAAAACAGAAAAAGAACTCATAATTAAAGGGACTATTGGCTAAACTGCTAAGCTCCAGAAAGGACTAATGAAGGAAATGGATATGGAAATTAATGCTATAATTGGTAAAAAAATATAGCTTAACACTATCCGTTTAGTATAGGGCCTGACTTTTTCCTCCATAAAACCTCCATAATAAGCGTATAAAAGATTAATTAAGTATAAAATACCAATTAAGAATATATTAAGTCCAAATATTATTTCAGAAAGGGGGTACTGGCTGTAGGAGCCAATTAGTGATGTTGTAAAAGGTACCAAAACTACTAACATGAGCCAGAAAATATTTATCCACACAAGCCAAGTATTAGTTTTTTTAATTAAAAGAAAATATGATGATTTAGCCAAAAAGAACCTAGTAAAATAAAACTAAGGGAATAAACTGATATTTTTGGTATTAATTCAAAAACGTAATTTTGAAAATCAACCGATGAAGTTATAGTCCCTGGAAGGGGAGCCTCAATGCTTAAAACCAGGATAGTCATTGCAATGGCAAATATTCCGTCGGCCAGGGTTTCCAGGCGAGCAGTAGGCATGGTGAATTTTCTTCTTAGTTCGGAAGCCATGATATCTTAATTTATTAATAATAAATTTACCAAAATTTATAATATCATAATATACCTTTAGTACTGGGTATTTGATCATGTTCCACCTTTAATGCATCTTTAAGGGCCATTGCCAGTGCCTTAAAAAGTGCTTCAATCTGGTGATGGTCATTTTCTCCTTCTACCTTGGTATTGATATTAATACGGGCGCTGCTGGCAAATGATTCCAGAAAATGTTCCACATTCTCGGTGGATAATTCACCAACTTTTTGCTGGGTAAATTGCATATCCATTACACAATAGCTTCGGCCACTTATATCCACGGCCACCATGGCTAATGCTTCGTCCATGGGCACCAATGAATGAGATATTCTTTTAATTCCCTTTTTATCTCCAATTGCCTGGTTAAATACTTCTCCTAAAAGTATTCCCACATCTTCCACGGTGTGATGGTCATCTACACTTACATCGCCGGTAGCTTTAACTTCCAGATCGAAAAATCCATGTCTGGCAAATGATTCTAACATGTGGTCAAAGAATTCCACTCCCGTTTGGATATTATAATTTCCCTGGCCATCCAAATCCAGAATAATTTCAATATCAGTTTCAGAGGTTTTCCTGCTTAAGTTCTTTTTCCTTTTTTTCATCGGCATCTCTCACGATTTTTATAGCATCTGCGCGACATTTACTGGCGCATAATGTGCAAACATGGCAGAAGGTTAAATCCTTTACTTCAGCTTTTCCTGCAGCGTTTTTTTTCCAGATTTTATATCCTTTTGGACAAATTTCCATGCAGTTACCGCAACCAGTGCACTTTTCTTGATCAACTTCTATTCGCATATCCATTCCTCATGATATGATGATAACTTATAAGTTAAAACTTATAACTACTTATTTAGATTCATGTAATTACATTCATCCTTTAACTACAGATATTGAAACAGCCTTAAACCCTATAAAAACAACTTTTCCAAGGTCTAATCCTAACTTTTCTCTTGAAAATTCTGTAACATCAACATCCAGAGTTTCATGATTATTTAATTGAATTTCAAGCCTAACCATATCGTCGTGAAGTTTTAAACCCACTATTTTCCCTTCAATTATATTTCTAACACTTGATTCTTGAGGTTCGAGCATTATAATGATGTCTTCTGGACTTATAAGGAGAATTATATCATCATCAATTTTAAAATCTGCATTTAGGGGCAATACGATGTCTTCACCATTGAAGTCAATATGCATTACCTTTCCTTCTTCATCTATTAGGGAAATTTTTCCACTTAATTCATTAGTTTGGGAAACCTTTTGAAGAACTTTTTCGATCTTGGTGTATTCTTTTATGATTTCTTTGCCCAGTGAAGATAGCTTACTCCCACCTCCACCTCCTCGACCTCCTCGGGTGGTGAAAACAATTTCATGCCCCATGGTTTCTTCCATTACTTCAATGTATTTTAGGGCAGTTCTATAGGGAGTCCCTGTTTTTTTGGAGGCATTCATAATAGAGCCACAATTATCAATCTTCTTTAAAAGCTCAAACCTGCGGCTGTCCATGAGCATATTCTTGCCATTAATATTTAAATTGTACTCTGCTTTCCGTGCCCTAGTCATGATAAAACCTCTTTAGTTTATTATAGTGAATACTTTTCTATAAACTTAACCAATTTTTCGTTGATACTGGATAATGGGCCTAATTTAGTTCCCATCCGGCGCATCATACGGATGTCTCTTTTTTCAAATCCTTTTAAAAATGTAAAAGCTATTACATATATTATTGGCGCAACAATAATGGCTAGAATCAGCCCGAAGATTGTTTGGGGGATAAGAAACATTCCTAATCCCATGATTGCAGATGCTAAAGTGATTTTGGCAAAGGACATAAATGGTAACTTCACTTCAGTAATTTTGTAGGTTTTCCACAAAATAGGGATCATAATAATAAACGCAGTAATGGTTGTAGCTAATGCCGCACCAATAATCCCATAGAACTGTATGAGGAACCAATTTAAGGTTATATTTACGGCACTTCCTACTACTAAAATGTACATGGGCAATCTGGGATATCCTAATCCCTGGGCTATGCTGGAGGATACCATGAATAAAGTATAAAATGCCATTCCAATTACTAATATGCTTAATGCTCCTGCCCCATATACATAATTAACACCAAAAAGAAGCTCCAAAAGAGGGCCAGAAAAGATAGCAATACCAATACAGAGGGGTAAAACAGTTAAAACTACCATACGATAAGATTGAACTATATAAGTTGTTAATAATGCTTTATCTTTCAAAGCAAAGGCTTCAGACGCGGCTGGAAGTACTGCTGTGGCTACTGAGAGAGAAATTACTAGTGGAAGGCGAGCTACAGGATCCACGGCGTTATAATAACCACTAAATTTGGTAGCCATAAAAATTCCCAATACAAAAATGCTCGCTCCATAAATAGACATTTCGGATAATGCAGTGATGATTACAGGTATGGAAAATATTAAAAGAGTTTTGATAAGGCCCATTTCCTGTCTAAAATTGAATTTGTGTTCAGGATCAAGTGAAGGTAGATATTTCCACATATATTTCCGAAAAATAATGATTGCGGAAATTGCGGAGGCCATAAATCCGATTCCGGTTCCAATTACAGCCCCTGCAGCGTAAAATCCGAGCATGACCAGAATGACTGCAAAAACAATCATGAAAACTTGTTCCACTGCTCGGGTAATTACCACATATTCCATTTTATATATTCCTTGGAACGCACCTCTAAATGCTCCTACAATAACGCTGAAAGGGGTTATTAGTGCTACTGCTTGAAGTGGTAGGGCCGCGGCAGGTTTATGCCATATATTATTGGCTATCATTGGTCCAATGAAAAACATAACTATGGAAAATAAAATTCCCAGAAACATCATAAATTTTAATGATGTGAAAACCACCTGACTGGCCATTTGATCTTCTTCAAGGGCTTTATGCTGAGAAACGTATTTGGCTATGGCTGGAGGCAGTCCTCCGGCGGATAGGACCTGAAATACTCCTTGGAAAAATAAAGTGTATCCTAATATTCCGTATCCTTCAGGACCCAACATTCTAGCCATTAAAAATCGATATATGTAACCTCCTACTCTAAATAGGAGATTACTAATCATTAAGAGGAAACTCCCTCTAAGTAGCTTTGATGTGCCCTTACTTGTACTCATTGAATCACCAGGAAATCATAATTAATAATGATTTTGTAAAATAAATAAAATTTAATTTAAACTAGATAGTATTTAGAATATTAGTTTATAAACTTGCTTAATGTAGAGCCTATGTTTTTATATTTTTTTCTAAAATAAAGTAAGTGTAAATGAATTTTTATAACTTAATAGATTTAATTTTGAAAATTAATTAAAATAAAATAAAATTCATAAATCAAGGTTTTTCATGATTTTCTGGATTGTAAGTTTCTAGATATCTAGCAAACATATTCACTGTTTTTCTTAAAGTTCTCAAACCTTCTTCATCTTCCTTAACGCCATCAAGTGAATCTTTAGACCATAAACAGGCCCCTAAATTTGCTCCAAAGGATCCTCCACTCACTGGAATAACTCCGCTCAGTATGTAATAGGTGTGAATTTGCAGCAAGGCCATCTCCTGACCACCAGAACGGTCGCCGCCCACAGCAATACCCATTCCTATTTTTCCCCGTAAAGAATCATAATCTGCTGCTCCTAAGGCCCGACAACGGTCCATTATACACTTTATTTGCCCGCTTACTCCACCATTATACATCGGGCTGGCTATTATAATTCCCTGTGCATTATCCAATAATTCATAAACTTCGGTCATGTCATCTTTTAGGAAACATTCTTTTTTCCGTAGACAGTAATCACAGTGCTTGCAAGGCCCAATATTTTTGCCTCTTACTCCATAAAACGTGGTTTCAAAACCCTTATCTTTCAAAATGGATAGGGCTTCTTTTAAAACGTGATCTGTGGCTTTTTTTCTTGGACTGCCGCATATTCCCACTATCATGATGATTACCTCGGATAAATTTTAATAAATTTATAATAATTATATTAAGTAATGATAGGCTTTCTATTATAATAAAATTTAGCTTTAATTAATAAAATATTAAAAATAGAAATTATGAATGTATGGGTGGAAAAAAATTCTAAAATAAAAATAAAATATAAAAGAAAAAAATGAGTTATTAATCAATTAAGATTAAATAGACTCGTCTTCATCAAGAGCCAGGCGCATGGTGTCCGGGTCTTGAGGCATATGTTCCAGGAAGTCTTCGGCAGATCTGCGAACATCTCTGGATCCTATAATGTAACGACCCACTACTATAATGTCGGCCTGGCTGTCTAAAGCTTGTTCAACTTTGTTAGGAGTAATTCCTCCAGCAACAGCTACTAATCCGTTGGCACCGAGAATTTCTTTGATTTCTCCAATGTTACCCCATTCGGTCATTTCTCCAGCTTCTTCGCCTCTTTCGGCTTTCATGGTTTCTAAATCCACATTTCGGTGAAGGAGTACAATATTGGGCATGAAGTTTAAGCTCTTTAGTTTTTCCACAAAGTTATCCACATTCATCATATCCAGTATGGAGTAAATTCCTTGCTTTTGGGCTTCGTGTATTGCTTTTTCAATGGATTCCACAGTACCAAGCCCAGAAATAGCTACAGCATCTGCAGTTTCATCAGCTGCCATTTTAACTTCAATACGGCCTACATCGAGAGTTTTTAAATCGGCAATGATGAAAGCATCTTTTCTCAGTTCCCGGATTTTACTTACAATGCCCACTCCGAATTTTTTAACTAGAGGGGTTCCAGCTTCCAGTAATATTCTTTCCCGATCAGGTAAAGTGTTAATGATTCTTTCCATTTCATCCATGTTGTCCAAATCTAAGGCAACTTGTAGGTATGGTGGATTCCATAATTTAACAGCTTTGAATCCCATTATTGGGTGGCTTCCACGGTCTTTTTCAGCCAATACCTTTTTAATGGATGGATATCCGTCCATAGCTCTTTGAATAGCCAATTTGGTGGCCCCATAATTGTACTGGTAAATTTTTCTAAAGTCTTCAGCTTCGGGGTGTATGAATACACTGGCCATAATTACCAGATCTTCAGCCTGGTCTTCAGGAATGATTCCTTCACTTACGGCATCGGCCACAGCTCTACCTACCGCAGTCTGTGCTGGACCAAATATTTTATCAGCATCTTTTAAATCTCCTACAGTTACCTTGGGAATGATTAGAGTTGCTGGTTTGGTCATTAAATTAGGCCTGATGACAGATAATAATGGTGTGTGTCCCAAAGAAAGTTGGGTCATTCCATTTACAAAAGCAGCACCGGCAGGGCTTTCTTTATCTCCAATAATTAAATCAACGTGAGCGATCTCATTTCCGCTTCCTATTAAAGCTTCACCTATTCTGTACATTAAAGTCCTCCTTATAGAATTTCATGTTTTTGATTTATTAATATTAATATAAACGATTCAATGATAATCCAATCAAAAATATAGTTTTATTTATATATAATTATTTATTTAATCCATTTATATTTTCTATGATTTAGTTGAAAATTAGCAGATAAAAATAAGTTTTCTTTTGATGTCTTTAAAAAAATTTTTTAAAAAATATTTGAATGAAAAATTAAAATAGTAGAATTGTTGTGTTTACTAAGTACTTTGTTGTTTTTTAGTTGTTTTGTTAGTATTGGTAGTAGTATTGGTAGTATTGTGTTTAGTTGTGTTATGACTGGTATTATTTTTTATTGTTTTGTTGTAGACCACCTTATGGCTTGGCTCTTCGGTAGAGTTACTGTTATTAACTGAGTAAGAAGTATTGGTAGTAGTATTATTGCCTAGTGCTAGCTGACTACTATTATTCATATCTTCTGATGGGTTTATTAAGAAAATTGCATTTACTCCTGCCAGCAAGACAACTATAACGGCCATAAATGCTATGACAACAGTTTTATAATCCATTTTATCACCTTAATGAAATTTAGTAAAATTATCTTGATAGTTATCAATCTTTTATTTTAGATAATCAATGATGATATTTATATATATCGAAGATAATTTTTTAATCATTTTTAAAGCTTATTTTTAATAAATAACTGATTTTAAAGTAAAATCTATTTAATAAACGGGCTTTATTGGATTGTAGAAAATTATAAAAAATTATTAAAAAATATAATTATTAATTAATCCATTCTTATTTATAAAATCAATTAAAAATTAACAAATGAACTCTATTTGCATAAAAATTTTAAAAAATAGTTTAAAAGTTAAAAAGAAATAAGATTAAAGATTTAATCTTATTATTTCATATTTCAATGTATTATTCAGGGTAATTATTGATTATTTGCTGTCTTTAGGAAGTTTACCATTCAAATAATCATCATAGCCCTGTAAATCGAGCATTCCATGACCTGAGAAACTGACCACGATTGTTTTTTCTTCTCCGGTTTTTTTACACTCTTTAGCTTCGTCAATGGCTATTTTAATAGCGTGACAGGTTTCTGGAGCAGGTACTACTCCTTCTGCTTTAGCAAAAGTGATTCCGCTCTGGAATACTTCATCTTGAGTAACTGTTCTACCTTCTACCAGACCTTCTTTAACTAGTAAAGCTACTTGTGGGGACATTCCATGGTAACGGAGCCCTCCGGCATGTACAGATGGAGGCACAAAGCTGTGACCCAGGGTGTGCATTTTCATTCGAGGAGTCATCTCACCAGAATCTGCAAAGTCATAACAATACTCTCCCTGGGTAAGTGTTGGACAGGAACTTGGTTCGGCTGCTATGAATTTACAGTCAATTTTTTCGTCAATTTGGTCTTTGATGAATGGGAAAACCGCACCACCAAAGTTACTTCCTCCACCTACACAACCAATCATGACATCTGGACTTTCATCAGCAATTTCCAGCTGTTTTTTAGTTTCTAATCCAATAACTGTTTGATGGAGTAATACGTGGTTTAAAACACTTCCTAAAGTGTAGTAAACCTTATCATCTTGTAATGCTTCTTCCACAGCTTCTGAAATAGCAATACCTAATGAGCCTGGGTGATCAGGATCTTCAGCCAGTATTTTCCGCCCATATGCGGTGTCTGGACTTGGTGAGGGGATAACATTTCCACCATATAATTGCATAATCGTTTTACGGAAAGGTTTCTGGTTGAAAGATACTTTTACCATGTAAACTTTACATTCCATCTCCAGCATGGAACAGGCCAGGGATAAAGCAGTTCCCCATTGTCCAGCACCAGTTTCAGTAGTTAAGCGCTCTGCTCCATCCTTTTTAGCGTAATATGCTTGAGCAATAGCAGTATTTAGCTTGTGACTTCCAGTAGGGGAGTAATCTTCTCTTTTGTAGTAGATTTTGGCCGGTGTGTCAAGTTGATCTTCCAGATTTTTAGCTCTAAATAATGGACTTGGTCGTCCAATCATTTTGTAAACATCTCT
>CAYUFT010000009.1:0-12965 GCA_964444115.1 uncultured Methanobacteriaceae archaeon | reverse complement strand
GATTTTTAGCTCTAAATAATGGACTTGGTCGTCCAATCATTTTGTAAACATCTCTAACTTCTTTAGGAATATCAATCCATCTTTCTTGAGACATTTCCTGTTCCAAAACACCTTTTGAAAAGATTTTTGGAAGATTAGCAAGGTTCCCACCTTCTTCAGAGTCCTTATATTCAGGTAAAGGAACTGGTAAATCTGCATTTATATTGTACCATTTTTTTGGAATTTCATCTGAGGATAGTGTAATTTTGTACATTTAATCACCATTTTTTTATCTTATTTCTATTTACCCATAATTTTCTTAATATGTTATTTATTAATACCATACCGCACTATTTAAATCTTTTTTGTACAAATATGTACTTTGGATTGCATTCATAAGCATTAAATTGGCGGAATTTATTAATAGAATAAATTATTTTATTTCTTAATTTATCTTAATTTATTCAGTTTATTTATAAGAATTAGATATTATTAGATATAAATTTTAAAATAATTAATTAATATATTCAATTTATAATTTTACCAGTAAATACTAATAATTAATAATTCAGAAGTATCCTCATGAAAATACTGGCCGTAGATGTGGGTAAAGGTACCCAAGACATCATGCTTTTTGATTCCCATCAAAACATGGAAAATTCTATTAAACTTGTTTTACCTTCACCAACTCGTATATTAGCTTCAAAAATATCTAAAATTAATCAAAATCTTTTTATAAGTGGCGAAACCATGGGAGGTGGCCCTATAAACCAAGCCATAGAGAACCACATCCAAAAAGGTTATCAAGTGATTATGGAAGAAAATGCGGCCCGCACCATACGGGATGATCTTAAAAAAGTTGCTTCGCTAGGAATTAAAATAGTTTCTTCTGATGAAAATCGAGAAGAATACGAAGATTTTACAAAATTTGAATTAAAAGACGTTGATTTAGAGGGTATTGCTTCTTCACTCTCTTATTTTGGTGTAAATCTGGATTTTGATTATGTGGGGGTGGCTGTTCAGGACCATGGGTATAATGAAGATATGGGAGATCGTAATTTCCGATTTTTAAAAATCAGGGAGAAATTAAATCAACCATTAGATCCGGAAGAATTTTCATTTCACAAGGATATTCCTGATTACTTCACCCGAATGAAGGCCGTTTCCCGAACCCTATCTAATTTTGATCCATTTTTAATGGATTCTAAGTTTGCTTCAGTTTGTGGAGCCACTGCTGATCCAATGATTCAGGAATTAAACAGTTATATTGTTATAGATGTGGGGAATGGACACACTCTGGCAGCATCCATCGAAGATGGGAAAATAAAAGGGATATTTGAGCATCATACTAGTTCTCTTACACCTGAAAAAATAGAATACTACTTAAAAAAACTGGCCAATGCTACTATAACTCATGAAGAGGTACATGAAGATCACGGACACGGGGCGTGGGTTCTGGAGCCCATAAATGAAATTGAAAAGGTGGTGGCCACTGGACCCCGACGTGCTTTGATGGAAAAAGTTCAATTTCCTGTTTATCATGCGGCCCCAGCTGGTGATGTAATGATGACGGGGCCAGTTGGCCTAATTAATTGTATTAATTACAGAATTGGAAAATAAAAATAATAAATAATATAACAAATCATTGTAATTAAAAGCCATAATCAATATCCTTAATTGATTAAAATTAGGTTCATATATTTACTATAACTAATTATTATTAATCGAACAATAAAAGATGATAAAATGATAATTGACTCACACATTCACACTATTTATTCTGGTGACGCTACTGGAACGCCTAGAGAGATAATAAAAAGGGCTAGAAGTATAGGTCTGGATGCCATAGCTATTTCTGATCACAATACTATGAAAGGATCTTTAGTCGCCCAGGAAGAAGTAAAAGAATTTAAAGATATACTCATAATTCCAGCCATGGAAATTACTACTAACAAGGGCCATATCGTAGCCTTAGGGATAAATGAAGAGATTGAAAAAGATCTTTCTCCAGAGGAGACTGTAGATTTAATTCACGATATGAATGGAATAGCAATTGTTCCCCATCCTTTTGTAAGATATAGAGATGGTTTATTTGCGAAAATTAAGCACATGCATGTGGATGCTATTGAAACCATGAATTCTCGTTATATTTTTGGATATTCTAACTGGCGGGCCAAAAAACTCTCCATTGAAAAGAACATACCCGAAATTGGGGCCAGCGACTCTCATTTTGTAGGTGCGGTGGGAAGTTGTGTGACTGATGTCGATGCTGATTTTTCGGTGGAAAGTATTTTAAAATCCATAAAAGCTGGAAAAACAACAGCTTATGGTGACAGGACCCCACTTCCACTGATACTTAAAGAGGTTATCAATAAAAAGATTAAGCGCGTTTATGAATACTAAATTTATAAAAAAGCCTTACTTTTTTTACTTATTTTCAATATGTTTTATTTATATTAAATAAATCTAATATAAATAAATCACACTAAAATGGTTTAAAATTTAATTAAAGTCGAATAAACCTTTTAAATAATTATTTTTTCTAATTTAATTTAAAAAAATTTAATTATAAGTTTTAACTTATAATAAAAAATAAGATTAAGTTTCTAATTTTAAACTCAGATTTTTATTATCATCATTGTCTGTAGATGAAATTTTTAAGAGATATTATTAAATGTAAACAGTACAGATTAGATTAATTATGCAAGCGGAAATTGCCACTTCTTTCTCGAACTCTGTTTTTCAATTCATCCAGAATAATTTTTTATATCTTCATCCAGGCTACACGCTGTTTAATACAATTATATTTGGATTAATTTTAGGCCTGATAGTAATTGTAATAATTAAAATGTTTACATGGATTGATAAGGATCCTGGGGATCTTTTTATAGCTTTGATTCCTTTCATATTTTTCGGATCCAGTGCCCGGGCCCTGGTGGATAATGGAATTTATCCTTTGACGCTGTGGCTGGTAACTCCAGGTATTTATGTTTTGACGGGATTGATAACAATATTAACTCTTTTAGGCTCGATTTATTTGGAAAAAAAGACTCACTATGACTATAGATACATTATTTTCACAGTGGGAGTATTGATATGCATTCCCAATATTTTGAGCGTACAAAACATAAATTTCACAGCCATGGCCTATGTTTTAATTTTTTGGGGCATATTCACTGGAATATTTGCGTTAATTGGCCGAAAATGGGATATTTTGAAAGAAAAATTCAACCTGGCAGTACTTTCAGCCCATTTTTTCGATGCAGCATCTACTTATGTGGCAGTGGACTATTATGGTTACTGGGAACAGCATGTTCTTCCTAGTGCTTTAACTAATTTTTGGGGAACAGCATTTGTAATGTTCCCTTTAAAAATAATAGTTATTTTATTGGCTATTTATATTATAGACACCAACATAGAAGATAAAACTATAAAAAATACTTTAAAATTGAGTATATTTATTTTAGGCCTAGCACCAGGACTTAGAAACTTCTTAAGCTTGATAATGGGTGTTTAAATAGTACTGGATTAATTAATTAATTTTTTCAATATTTTTTTTTGCAGTATTATTACCATTTCGGCAAATATTTTTATTAGATAAGGTAAATGAATATAATTGTTATAAAAGAAATTTTGTCCTAATTTCATTATTTAATTTGGGATTAATGATTTATGGGATGAAAATCAGCAAATACAGGATCAGATTCTTTCTGAGCCTAGCCAAACCAAAGAGGAATGTCTATGTACATTGAGAAAGTAAAAAAAACCATGAATTTACCGGAAGAGGTAGTAATATTTGATACTACTTTAAGAGACGGTGAACAAACACCAGGTGTGGCCCTGACCGTTGATGAAAAGATACGGATAGCTAAAAAACTGGACCATTTAGGTGTGAAAACAATTGAGGTTGGATTTCCTGCAGCTTCTGAAGGAGAAAAAGAAGCAGCTCGTGAAATATTATCTCTGGGACTTGATGCCCAGGTTTGTGGTTTGGCACGAACTTTGAAAGGTGACCTGGATGCTGCAATAGACTGTGACGTGGATTATATTCATACATTTATTGGTACATCTCCTTTGCATAGAGAATTTAAGCTTAAAATGAGCAAAGAAGACATTTTAAGTAAGGCTGTGGATGCGGTGGAATATATAAAGGACCATGGTATGGTAGCTGAATTTTCGGCAGAAGACGCTACTCGAACTGAATTTGACTACCTTTCTGAAATTTATCAGGCTGTAGATGAGGCTGGGGTTGATTTCATTAATGTACCAGATACGGTAGGGGTAATGATTCCAGGTTCTATGAACTGGCTGGTTAAAGAACTTAAAAAAACTATTAAGTCGAGCATAAGTGTTCACTGTCATGATGATTTTGGACTGGCAGTTGCAAATTCACTGGCTGCAGTGGAAGCTGGAGCAGAACAGGTACATGCTACGGTAAATGGCCTGGGTGAGAGGGCAGGAAATGCTTCTTTAGAAGAAGTAGTTATGGTTTTAATAGCTCGTTATGATTTCCCTTTAGATATTAAAACTCAGCAGCTAGTTAATTTATCGGAATTTGTCTCCAGAATCACTGGTATAAAAATGCCACCTAACAAGGCTATTGTAGGAGAAAATGCGTTTGCTCATGAGTCTGGTATTCATGTGCATGGTATTTTGGAAAATGCAGAAACATATGAGCCTATTACTCCTGAAATGGTTGGTCACACTCGTAAAATTGTTCTGGGAAAACATACTGGGGCAAATGCTCTTAGATCAAAATTAGATGAATATGGTATTGAAATGAATGAAGACCAGTTCTGCACAGTATATGATCAGATTAAAACTCTGGGAGATAAGGGCAAGAAAGTTACTGATGCTGATTTAAAGGCCATTGCAGTGACTATTTTAGGCAAAGCCAAGGAAGAAATTGTTAAATTAGAAGGAATTGCCGTCATGACTGGGGAAAATGTAATGCCTACGGCTACAGTAAAGCTTAGCATACACGATGAAATTAAATCTGCTGCTAAAACAGGGGTGGGGCCGGTAGATGCTGCAATTAATGCTATTCAGAGTTTGATGAGTGATACAGTAGATATTGAACTTCAAGAGTATCATATAGATGCTATAACTGGTGGAACTAATGCTCTAGCCGAAGTATTTGTCATAATGGGAGATTCAGATGGAAACAATGCCACTGGACGTTCAACCAGGGATGATGTGGTTATGGCCAGTGTAGAAGCAGTTTTGGATTCAATAAACAAAATTTTGATGGTTAGATAATAATATTGAGCTTATAAATAGTTTTACTTAATGCTTAAACTATTTACAAATTTTATTAACTACTAATTTTTTTTTTTTTTTGTTTGATTCTATAATTCTTAATAAAAGTAAAATTCAAACAGATATATTGTTATATGATTAAAACATAAATAATTAGTAATAAATTTCGTATTGTAAAATAAAGATATTTAAGTCAATTTTTAATTGTATAAAATCTAATAAACACTTATGGATGAAATTGGGGAGATAAAAATGGCCGGTGCAAAAATATTGCTTGTAGAAGACGAAAGTATAACTGCAGATGACATCAGTGAAGGACTTCTAGAATTAGGATATGACGTTTTAGCAGCGGTTTCAACTGGTGAGGAAGCAATTAAAAAAGCAGAAGAGCTGTCACCAGATATAATTATCATGGATATTCGTTTAAAAGGTAAAATGGATGGTATTGAAGCCGCACAAGAAATTAGGCGTAGATTTGGGATTCCAGTCATTTATTTAACTGCTTATAGTGATGAAAGTACGGTTGAAAGAGCTAAAATCACAGAACCTTCGGGATATATTCTTAAAGGAGATTCCAGTTTCTTAAGTAAGCCATTTGATGATAGCGACCTCCATACTGCAATTGAAATCACACTTTATAAACATAAAATGGAATTGCGACTTATAAAAAATCAGCAGCAGATGGACAATATATTAAAAAGTGTTTCTGACGCAATTATCTCTACTGATTCTAAAAGACAAATTAGATTGATAAATTCTAAAGCAGAAGACATCACTGGATGGTTAAAAGAGGATGCTATTGGAATGGATCTTATGACTGTTTTAAATCCTATAAGTGGCCAATTAGGTCTTTTAGACACGGAAGATATTTCTATGGCTCGCTCATTAGAATTTTCAGATGAACTAGTTAGAACTAAGGCTGGGGGAAAAATAAAAATTAGTGGAACTTTAAATCCGTCTAAAGATCTAAATGGAAAAATTGATGGGTGGGTAATTGTATTTAAGGATCTTTAGTTCACCCATCATTCATGAATTAATTTAAATGGCCATTTTAATCTATTTTTTTAAATATTTTAATACGAAAACATTCTGAAAATCAGATTTTAAATCGAATAAATAGAATTAAAATCATTATTTTCAGTATTTGAATCATAATAATGCTTTTTAAACAAGATTTTTTTGTATTATTATTTTTTACGAGGATATCACAAAATATATATAATAATGGGTTACTGAAAGAATAATAGTCATTCTTTCGGAGGTTAAAGTGATGTCAGAGGAAAATGTTGTATACATTGGAAACAAACCCGTAATGAACTATGTCTTAGCAGTTGTAACCCAGATGAATGGTGGAAGTAATGAAGTGGTTCTGAAAGCTAGAGGAAGAGCCATTAGTCGCGCCGTGGATGTTGCTGAGATAGTAAGAAACAGGTTTATAACAGACATAGATGTTCAGAATATTGACATAAGCACCGAGGAAATCATTGGTAATGAGGGAACAGCCACTAATGTTTCAGCTATTGAGATACTACTACAAAAAGATAATTAATATTTCTTCTAATTAATTTTTTTAATACATAAACATTCTATTTTCAATTTATTTTGCTAATAAATTAATGATTTGACTTATAATCTGTTTTAAATAATTTCTTAAGTTTTTAAGATGAATTTTTACTCATAATCGTAAAATAATTCTTGATTAAGTCTAGGCAGATTAATTTGATTGATAAATTAATTTGAACTGTTTATTTAGCAATTTAATTGTTAAATAACAAAAAAGATTAAAAAGGATTTAAATTAGTTCATAAAAAAGAAATGAGAATTTTAATAAAATAATTTTATTATTTCTCATATTATTCTTTTTTATTTTTACGTCTGTTTAATATGGATCTTAGTCCTAAAAGACCAAATATTACCACTATTACTGCGCCCCAAGTATAGTAAGTGAAAACAGAGCTTGGACCTTGCTTTTTATCAGTATTTAGGGCATACAGATAACCATCAGTACTTCCTACATAAACTGTTTTCCCATATACTGCTGGAGAAGAAGTTATGGCTGAATTAAATAGATAATAACTTGGTGAGTAAGACCATTCTTCTTTACCACTGTATTTATTGACCACGTAGACCGTACCATCATTTGATCCAAAAACAATTTTATTGTCCATAAGGGCTGCGGTAGATTTTATGGCACTGCCTGCTTTGTAAGACCATTTAAATGCTCCGTCACGGGTATCAAGAGCAGTCATATTTCCATCATCAGAGCCAATGAATAAACTATTTTCACTAGATTCTATTGTTGGTGAAGATGCTATTTTATTTCCCATATCAAATTTCCAGGTTAAAGAGCCATTATCAGCACCAAGAGCATATACATTTCCATCATCGGATCCTACGTAAACCGTATTGTTGTAAAATGCTGGTGAAGATTGTATAGCATCTCCTGATGTATAAGCCCAATTTTGGCTTCCATTATTTATTCCCAGACTGAATATTTTTCCATTTTGTGATCCGATATATATAGTTTCATTGTTTACAACAGGAGATGATTTTACGGCATTACCTGTATCAAATTCCCAAATTTTTGTCCCGTTTTCTATATCCACTGCATATAATCGACCATCATTGGATCCTATATAAACTGTATCATTCACCACGGCTGGAGGAGATTCAATGGCGTTTCCAGTCTTAAATTTCCAGTTAACATCACCATTATCAGTATTTATGGAGTAAAGATACCCATCAGTGGAACCAATAAATAAAGTCTTATTTTGAATGGCTGGAGATGAAATTAAACCTCCACCGGTTTTATAATCCCATAATTTCGTACCATCTTCCATATCTACAGCATATACATTTCCGGCATTCGAACCAAAGAATATTATTTTATTCAATATGGCGGGGGATGATTGTATTGGCCCCCCTGCTTGGAAGTACCATACTTGGGATGTGAAATCGGCCGCTTCTTTTAAAAATCCAGTGTGTTCTTGATTCTCGTGAAACATCTGCCAATCTGCAGCAGACACTGGACCAATCAGAATACAAGCTATGAGTAGTCCAATAAAGGCATTTCTCTTTTTAAACATATTTTTTCACCACAATTAATATATTAATGGAAAATATTAGATTTTTGATTTAATCAATTTATATCCATTTTTTACTTTTAATTTGCTCTAAATTTAGTAATATCAATGATTTAAACTTTATAATCAGTTTAAATTATTTTTATTTAATTTATTAATCATTTCATTAATTATTATTCCTAAAATGAGAGATATAATAGGTACATCTCTATTATACGTCTCTATTGAAACTTCTAACTCCCATGGCAAAGAATAACAAGGTAAACCCTATTAAAACTGCAATATCTACCCATACATCTCCTAAGCTTGCACCTTTAAGCATGACGGCTCTTAGTGCATCATTAGCATATGTTAAGGGGACTAAATATGCGATTTTCTGGAATATCCAGGGCATGGTTGCTAGTGGATAGAATACTCCGGATACAAACATCATGGGCATGGTAAATGGCATTACCATTTGCACATAATCTTCCTGAGTAGAAACTCGGGCGGATATCATTATTCCAAATCCTACAAAACATAGGGCTGTCAGAACCAGTAGTAAGAGTGTGAGTCCCATACTTCCCTTTATTACTATTCCAAAGAGAATAACGGCCGCTAAGATTAATATCATGGCCCGTCCAGTTTCAATTATTAATTTGGATATAATTTTCCCACCTACAACGGTAGAAACGTTGGTTGGTGTCATAAATAAACGAGCAAGTTCTCCTCTTTCTCTTTCACCAGCAATGGACTCTCCCATACCCATCATACAAGACATCATCACGGTCATGGCTATAACAGCAGGTACCAAGAAGTCTATGTATTTAATATCCCCATAGATCTTGTCTACCTGGAAATTAATGGTATTTGCCAGATTTTGTATGCTGGCCACTATTCCACCAGACTGGGATGATGATACTTGGCTGGTGTTTACCTGGATTCCGGTACTCTGGTTACTCTGAGAACTGGCGGTAGAGCCACTACTATTCATCTGCATTTTTTCCAGTCCGAGCTGGCCGGAAATTTTGCTGAATAATGCCTGTGTGGTGGGTATTAATGCCTGGCTGGCCATCTGATCAGATGAGTCAACATACATCACTACACTTTGAGGCTGCGAACTAGTAAGATTGTCATAATTGGGGGGCAATATGATGGCTGCTTTCACTTGTCCACTCTGAACCATCTCCCTACCCTTCTCGGGATCGCTAATAATTCCCTTCACATCATACAAACTCATATTTTTTATGGCATTTAGTGTCTGATCGGTTACTGCTCCGTGTGATTGATCAACTACCACTATGGGTATGTTATCAAGTGTTCCACCCATTCCATAACCAAATAAGGTTATCATGATGATCGGGAAAAGTATAAGAGACATTAAACGAGGTTTATGTCTCCAAAGAACTATCAGATCCTTTTTGAGCATCCAAATTACTTTTTTAATCTCCAATCTTATTCCTCCTTCTCTTTAGCCGTTACTTTTACAAATACATCTTCCAAAGAGGGATCTTTAGTTGAAATAGAAGTTATATTCCCTTTATTCTCCATAACTGCCCATATAACATCATTTACAGCTGTTTTACATTTTTCGTCCATTTCCATAATGACTCGACCGGAATGATGTTTACTTACTTCAAATACTACAGGGAGCTTTTGAATTTCTTCTACCATTTTATCATTCAAGTTACTGACCATGATGCTCATTTGCTTTGTTTTCCCATTTTCTCTTTCAAGATCTGCTACTGCTCCTTTCAAATCTTTAAATGAACTTTCTTGACCAATAGGATTTTCTTGCTCTATTTTATCAATAATAGTGCCTAATTTGGCCTTTTTAGCATCTTCCTCTTCTCTGATCATGGTATCTTTTAATCCCTGAGGAGTGTCAAAGGCAGCAAGTGTGCCTTGATTAATAATTCCCACATTATCACATAGAAGCTCTACTTCATACATATCGTGAGAACAGAGTATTATGGTATGTCCTTTTTCATTCAACTCAGTAATTAAATCCCAGAGGACTCTTTTGGTTGTAGGATCTAGTCCAATAGTTGGCTCGTCTAAGAACAAAATATCTGGCTGATGCACCAGACTGGCCACTACAGAAACTTTTTGTTTCTGACCACCAGAAAGTTGTCTAACCAACTTATTTTGAGCGTATTTTATGTCAACTAGTTCCATGAGTTCTTCAATACGTTCCTCCTTAAGATCTCGGGGCATTCCATAGAAGTCAGCACATAACTCCACATTTTCTCTCACCGTAAGATCACCATAAAGGCTTACCAGTTGAGGTACCATTCCTATTTTTTGTCTTACGTCATTAGGACTTTCATTAATATCATAACCAGCTACAGTGGCGCTTCCTTCAGTGGGCTGAGCGAGACAGGTCAGCATTTTTATGGTAGTGGTTTTTCCTGCTCCATTGGGCCCTAAAAATCCGAAAATTGATTTATTCTCAATTTTCATATTTAAGGCATCCACGGCTAGAAAATCACCAAATTTTTTTGTTAAATCGAAGGTTTCTATTGCGTATTTCATTTATTAACACCTCCGTGTGGCGTTTTAGTTTATAATTATTTTTTAATAAATTAACTAGATTATATTGGTTAAACTAATTTTAAATCAGCTCAGAGGCTAGTTTTATTTTATTAAATCTCATCATTCCAAAAATCTTCCCAAAGTTTGGCAATATTATTTTCGAAAATGTCTCTTATTCTAAGAATTGTAGCTTCTCCTTGGGGGGTTATTTCATAATATTTTAGCTTTCTCTTGCCTTGATATTCCCAGGTTCCAGTTATGAGGCCTTTTTTTTCAAGGTCGTGCAATATGGGATATATGGTACTGGGCCCCAGTGGTTTCATTTTTTTAGAGAGGTCATGGGAAAGATAAAATTTATTTATATTGGTCATTATTTCATAGCCGTGCAGTCTATGCTTTTTTATCATTCCAAGAATTATTGTTTTGCCAAATCCACGCATGAAGGTTTTTATAAATGTTTTATCATATTTTTGACAATCTGAATCGTCAAACTCTTCGCAGGGTTTGCTTAAGTCTTCTGAATTTTCATTATGGGTGTTATCTTTATTTTCATCTATAATTTACTTACCCCCTACTTTTATTTCTAAATTTAACTGTTTTTAATTATTAAAAATAAATTTGAATCATTTTAAATAAGCTATATTTAAATATTGATTCATGATTTCAATTTACTATTTAGAATTTTGATATATTAATTTTGGATATATCTGTTTTCGTAATATCAATAATACAAATTCAGATATATAAATATTGCTATTAATTTTGATATATCTGAATTTGTAATAGATAATAGTACTTTTTAATATAATAATAATATAATAATATAAAAATTAAAATAAGAAATTAAAATTTTCTTATATCTAGACAAATTAAAATTTCAAATGGTTTATTAATAAATAGAAAAAAATAACCTTCAAAAACAAGAATATATCTCTAATGGAGAAAATGAGAGAATACAATTAGAATTATTTAATCAAATGATTGGGTGATAATAACATGAAGTGTGGTTTTTCTAGTTTGGCCTTATTTATGAATTCTTTTGAAATGATGCTTGATCAGGCAACCCAGGATGGATTCCAATGTATGGAAATATTATGTGAAGGGCCATATTGGCCGCGTAGCGTTTTGAAAGAATGCAATGCCTTGGAGATTTTTCAATCATATGATCTCGATATTTTTTTGCATGCTCCGACAGTAGATTTAAACCCAGCCAGTATTAACTCCGGAATAAGAGAGGAAACCAAGAGACAAATGGAAGAAACGGTTGATTTAGCCGTTATAATTGAAGCCAAAGCTATAACTACGCACCCGGGCATGATTAGGCGCCTGGAAGAGAGGGTGAGGCTCATGGCAATTGATTTTGCTGTTGAAAATCTCACAGAATGTTCTGAATATGCAAATAGCAGAGGAATATCTTTTTCTATAGAAAATATGCCTAATAAATATGCTTATTTGTGTAATAATGCTTTAGAGCATGATTTTATGGTGAATGAATGTGGATGCAAGGCCACAGTGGATATGGGTCATGCTAATACTACTGATGATCCTTCAGAATTTTTAAATATTAATAAAACCATTTATTACCATTTAAGCGACAATGATGGTCTCAAAGATCAGCATTTAACTTTGGGTGATGGATCCCTGGACTTAAATCTCATTAAAAATATTAAAATTGGTATTATAGAGCTCAATTCCTATGAATCCGTATTAAAAAGCAAAAAAATTTTATATAAAATAAATGGCAAGGATAACTAAACTATTAAACAGTTTTTAAGGTAATAGGGGAGATATATTTGGATCAAAGGGTTAAAAAAGATTTAAAAGAAAAATTCATGGACACTAGTCGTATAGAAACTTTGGCCGATGGTATTTTTGCCATAGCTATGACGCTCCTAGTTTTAACTCTAGAAGTTCCTAATTTTCCGAATCCCGTGACTAATGCCACTATAATTAATTTTTTAATTTCTACTATACCTCAATTTTTCGTTTATGGAATGAGTTTTGTTTTGCTGGCAGTTTTCTGGAGAATAAATCATCGAGAATTTAATAGAATAGAAAAATCAGATGGCATTCTTTTAAGGATAACAGTTATTTGGCTGATGTTTGTAGTTTTGGTGCCATTTTCAACAT
>CAYUFT010000008.1:0-39448 GCA_964444115.1 uncultured Methanobacteriaceae archaeon | reverse complement strand
AATATGTCACTTGATAATATTATATCCTTGAGGAAGAGCAAATGGAAAGTATTTTCTATATTCTTTAATTTCGCTTTTCATTGAGATATGGTCCCATTGAAGTATAGGATAATATTTTCTGTTTTAAACTATTATTTTTAAAAATCAAATGAATTAATTAAGTTAGAGATCACAGCTTTAATAAATTCACCTAAATCATTTTCTTCTTTCCCATTCTCACCAGGATTCAAAGGAAAGGCCCCCACAGAAGGAATAGGCTCATTATCATTAACTTTGAAAATACCATCTCTGGAACCAGGATAAAGAACATAGGCCCCTTTTGTTCTTAGAATAGCATCTTTATAAGTATGCATTTTGTAAATATCCCCATTTTTATATTTATGGGATTTTTCTTCTTCCATATCTCTTTGAGTAGCTTTTTGATTCTCTTTCTTATTAATTACTTCTTTTTCTTCCTCAGAAAGTTTTTGAGATCCAATTTTATTATAAAAATCTAAAACTTCTACTTCTGAACGATATTTGGCATCAAAATGAATGAAACGTATATCCTCATTAATATCTATTAAAAGAGAATAATCTGGTTTAAATGGTAAAGAATATGATCTATCACGAGTAGTTCTAGAAAATAGACGATTATACATTAAAGTGACTTCTATATCTCTATCTTCAATTTTAATATTAAATTTTTGAGCAGATTTTTTCCCTTTTCTAACACTTATGGACCATTCATCTTTATTTAACTTAAAAACATCATTAAAATCTAATTTATTGTCACTGAGTTTATTTAGAACCTTAAGAAGTTTGAAATAGCACCAGTATTCATATAATTCACTTAATTTACGTTCATATCCTTTGAAATTGTCACTTATTTCATCCCAGGCCAATCTAAAAGAAAGTTCCAGACTAAGGAAATATTTAAGAATATCTCGATAGCCCTCTCTTTTTTGTAATACCTGTGAACTTAAAGGAGTATATTGCATTCTCCCTACATCTTTTAACCATCTTTGGGATAAGTAGTAACCTAATTCATCACTGTAATCCAATAATTTATCTTTAACATAACCTTCCTCAGACTTTTTAATTAAATCATGAATTAGAATATCTAAAGATTCTAAAAAATGTTTAAAAAAGCGGTTTTCAGGTGTATCAATACTATCTTGATATTTAACTTGGTCAATTACATCCGGAATATAATTTTTTAAGTTTTTAGGCCATTTTGGTGGAACTTGTGGTGATTTATATAAATTTTCAGGAGTTGAAATTACTTTGATTATCTCTGATGGTCCTAAATTTGATGCAAATGAAGCAGGCACAGTTTCTACATAACTATCTAATCTAGTGTAAAGATTTCTAATGAGATATTCATAAGTTGCAGGTAAATTTTCTGGCCTAAATAAATATTCTAAGAGCATAAAATCTTCATACAAAGTGCTTTTTTTCTTAGAATCTAAATTAAATGATTGGAACAAAGGAGATTTTAATTCATAAATTAAGGCTGAACAAATTTCTGATAAATCAGCAATCATAGCGGGATATTGTTCATAATACTTTATTTTTTTAGATCTAACTTCTAGGGGAATAGGAATAGATTTAATAGAGTTTTTCTCTACATCTAAGAATGATTTACCTACATAACTTCTAAAATTTAAAGTACCCGCACATCTATAAGAATTCTCATCGTCCATTGGGAATCTTAAGGGTTCAAATGGATTATAAGTACTATGGGTGTTTTTTAAGTGTGGTAAAACTATAAATTCTGATGATTCATCTTTTTCAGCTTTAAATAAAACTTGATACTGTGTTTCCTCAAGAAACATTAAAGAAGAAAAATGATGCTTTCCATGTTTAGAACAGCATTGAATAGGTGTTTTATTATCCGGAATTTCTACTTGAGGAACGTTTTGGAATTTAATAGAGTCAATCTCATATTCATTAGTTATCTCAACATTAGATAAACTAATAATAGTTAGATTTCCCAATAAATTTCCTTCAGAGCTCTTTAGTTCCACAGAAATTTTTTGTTCCATAAAAAAGCCTCAGTTAATGAAAGATACATATCTTTGTTCATAAAGGACTTTTTCCATTTCCTTAAGCTTTTTATAAGAAGTAGAGAATCTGATATTCTCTGATGAATCTAAACATAATTTAGATAATTCAGTTATGGCATCACCTAGAACTCTTTCGGATCCATGAAGTTTAGGAAGCATTTTTTGTTTAATTTGAGCATCGAAATATCTTTCCCAATTGTTCCATTCAGGTAGTTCTCTTTCATATTTCCAGGCCACAAACATGAATCTTAAGATTTCATTGATTACTCTAAAACCAAAGTCAAACCCAGCTTTTTTAAGAACATTCTGGAAATATTCCAGTTCTTCCGATAAAACATTCCAGATATTATCTCCTTCAGAGGAATAAACATTCTCGAAAATATTTCTAAGATCATTAATATCTGTTGAACGTATTTCAAGATCTTCCAAAGGATTCTCTAGATATAATATATCGCCTGAAGGAGCTTCCAGATTAAAATCATTATTCATATAATCTTGTGCAGAATATGTGGAAAATTCAATGGTATTAGCTCTATCCAGGACCTTAGGGGAGAACATATAAGTAGTTTCATCAACATTAACTGTTCCAATAACCAGTAGGTTTTTTGGTAATTTTAGATCTGAAGGAATTTCACTACCATCTTTTTCTAAATATAATGGAATACTCTCTCCACTTTCAAGTGCTGATAAAAAGTCAGCGAAGTATCTTTCCACATGTGAAAGATTCATTTCATCTAAAATTAAAAAATGAGGAAGATTTGATTTTTTAGAATCAAGAATAAGATCTAAAGCAGGAGTAGATTGATATTTATCAGTAATCAAATTATAAAAACCAACAATATGTCTGTTTTCAGTCCAGTTGGCTCCTACTGGGACAATTTTATATTGAGGATTATCTGAACTATCTAGTTCTATTTCTAAATCGATTATTTGATTAGGATTCTCTTTAGCTAATTTTTCAAGATGAATTTTAACATCATCATTGCTTTTATTGCTATAATACATTCTAGTGTTAATATCCAACCTTCCTTGGGTTGGTATTCCATCTACTTTGATATTATAAACACCTTCAATATCTTCAGGATTAATTATTTTACTTGAATCTTTCTTTTTAAGAGACCAGCCACCACTAGTTGCTGATTTTTTGACAGGAACGGATGTTTTAATGTAATTGTTATCTGGAATATTATTAGAGATATATCGAGCAAATAGTTGGGCCAATTTAGTTTTACCAGTTCCTGAATTTCCAGTTAAGATAACAAATGGTTTTACTTTTAGTGAAAGTAAATAGTTTTCAATCGTTTTTTTATCAAAGAAATAGCCTTTTTCAACTAAATACTCATAAAATGATTTAATATGCACACCGGTTCCAATAAGGTCTTCTGTATTTTCTTTAGGAATTTCATCATCCCCATATTTTATTTCATATATCTCTTTTACAAAATCACGAACATTATAAGGTAAATTTGAATCATTTAATTTTCCTATTAGAACCATTCTGGTTTCCCTATCACCATCTTGGACTAAATTCCACTCACCTTTATAACTCTCCTCAAAATTTGTTTTTGAATAGTTTCCGCCTAATTTTCCTCTATGAAGTATATAATAATCCTCATTATTGTCTTTAGCTATTACACCAGCAACTCTTCTATTAATTCCTTTAATAGGGAAGTTAATTTCACATATGATAGTTGAACTTTTTTTGGGATTGGGTTTTTCTAGTCCAAAACCATGCCAATATCTACTATATTCAATTTCTATTGGTTGCATCCACATTCCTAATTCATTAGACCAATAAGTTTCTGATTCATCCTCTTGTCCACCAGGAAAACCAACTTTTATGTTAAAAGTTTCCTCAGAATGTTCAATTATTGAATTTAAAAAGATTTCTTGACATTTTCTAATTTCTGACTCATCTTCAACTACACTAAGTACTTTATTTTCAGCAATTGAATCATAAATTTTAATGAATTCCTTTAAGTCATCCATCAGAACATCTTCACTTGGTAAATCATCTTTTGAATAATATTTAGCATAAATATTTCCTGCTTCATAATAAGGGGCGAAATTTCCATTTCCTAATGAGATATCACTCATTAATTCATTAGAAATCTTTTGTGGTATATTTTTTCTAAAAGACGCAGAACTATCTATCAAATACTCTTTGGCCTTAGTATTACCATATTTATTCTTTATCTCGGTTACACCTTGATTTAAGGACAAATAAAACCCTTCCATATCTTCGCTAAATAGATACACAATATAATATCCGGATTGTGCTGAAGATGTAATTTCAGGATTAAAGATTCCAACCCAGGGTAAATTAGTCCAATTTCCCTGCCCAGCAGAGCCTTTAACAATGAAATCACGATTTAAAACTTTTTTAATATCATCTGGAAGATCATTTCGTAATAATTTGGCCAAAGGATGATCTATGAAGTTTTGGTTTTTTGCAGAAAGATAATTTTTTAGTATTTGTTCAAAGTAATCTCTTAGAATAATCATTCCCCCTATTCTAATTTTTGTATTTTATTGAACTAGTTAAAATTTTTTATGATAAGAACATAGAATTAATAAGGGATTGTTATGGTAACTGGTGAAAAGTTAATCGAAAAAATAAATCGTGAAATTGAAAGCTTGAATCTTGATTATGATATTGTTGTAAAAGGAAAAAATGGGTTAAATAATATTGTTCTGTTTAATGAACCTGATTTATTTCAAAGGATTTTTTTGCTCAAGATCTTCAACAATGTTCGCTTACTGAAATGATACCTATTTGGTATCAACACCGTAACTGTGTTGTACATAATGGAGGATGTTTCCCAAATGATCCTAATTTATGTAAAAATTCTGACTGTAAAGCTGCGCATGATGAAATAATAAACAATAAAATTTTTAGAGATGAGTATTTGATTAGTTTACGTGAAACTGTTAAAATTGTAATTAATTCAGAACTAAGTTAATTTTTTTTTAAAACGAATAACAAATTCATTGATAAAGATTAAAATATTTTTCATCAAATAAATAATAAACTTAGATATTAAGGTGATGATATGGGGTTATTTAGTGGAAGTAAAAGATCAAATGAAGTTACTGCTGAAGAAATTTTAAAATTAGGTCAAAAACAAGATGTTAATGGCCTTTTAAAAATATTAAATAAAAATAATGATCCGAATATCCAAGAAGAGGTCTTATTTCAATTAAAAAAATTTGGAAATCACAAAAAATCACAAAAAATATCATCACAGCTTACTAAAATGTTAAATAGGTCGTTAACTAGTGATGAGGAACTTTCAATTAAATTAATAAAAACTTTAGGTAACTATACAGATCAAATTTCAATTAAATTGCTAATGAAATCTTTAAATGATTCAAATCCAAAAATAAAAAGTTTTGCAGAATCTTCATTAATAAATACTGGAGAAAATTCGGTTGAAAACTTGTTAAATGATTTAGAAAATAAAGATGATGAGGAATATAAGAAAACCATATCTAGAATTATTATTAAAATTGGAGAACCATCCCTCAAATATTTATTGTCAAGATTTAAGATAAAAAAATCTGTAACCATTATATTTATACAAAAATATCGAGAAGAAGGGGATTTTGATAGAGCTATAGGAGTAATGGACTCTAAAGTATACAATGATTTAAAACTTATTGAAGATATGATTGTTAATATCGGAAAACCTTCTTTAAATCCTCTCAATAAGATTTTGATGAACAATGGAATATATGGTAATAACATTCAGATTGAAGAAAAATCTTTTTGGTATGATGTAATGCAGATGATCAGCAAAATACCTGATGAAGAAGCTCTAGATATAATAATAGGTTATATTAATGATAATGATATTTATTTACAAGCTTTAGCTTGTACTGCTCTTTGTGAAAGAAAGGATCCAAGAACTTATAAGTTTTTATTTCCGGTTCTTGAAAAAATAATGAGATCTGAAGATATTCAGATTTATGGAAATAAACCAAAATTAATAAGTAAAATGGGTGAAATGGAAGATACGAGATTTATTCCTCCAATTTTAATTGTTTTAAATAATAATGATAAATATTTACGATTATCTGCAATTTATGCTCTTGCTAATTATGAAGATTCAAACGCATTAAATGCTTTAATCAACTCTCTTGAAGATATTGATTCCGAGGTTAGAGCAGCTGCTATCACATCATTATCGCTTATTGGGAATACTATCTCAGTAAATCCAATTATTAATCTTTTAAATGACTATAATAGTGAAGTTAGATTAAATGCTGCTTCGGCTCTTGGACGAATGGGTGATAGAAAAACTATAATGTCTTTAGAAACCTGTTTAAAAAATGAAGATAATTCTGATGTTAAAAAAGCTCTAAAAATGTCAATACTTAATTTATCTAATTTAGATGAGTTAAAATGTAATTCTTGTGGCCTTGAGGTTAATAATATTGCTAAATTTTGCCCGAACTGCGGAACTAGCATAATAAAATAAATTTTATTGATAATAATGATAAAAAATACATTTTCTATTTGATATCAACCATAAATAATAAAATGTTATAGATAAAATATCATTAATATCAATTTACAAGTCTAATAAATAATAAAATATATGTATTCAATTAACTGAGGGAAATATATGGCTAAAAATATCTGTCCAAAATGTAATATAGAAAACGTAGATGGTGCTGCATTTTGTGATAACTGCGGCAATAGTTTAGAACCAAATAAGAAAACTGAAGAACTAGAGAATAATGAATCCGAAACGCCTACTACAACATGGAAAATAATTAATTCTTGGTGGATTCTTTTGACCATCCCATTAGGAATATTAAATTGGATTGCTTATTTATATGTTGGATATGGTGCAAAAAAAAGAAAATGGAGTTATTTGGGATTATCTTATTTTGCTTATTGGATACTATTACTCATTTTAGCTAACATGTTTCCGGGTTCTAATGGACTTAATTTTGTAATTGGCTTAAGTTTTTTGATATTATGGGTTTTTGGAATTGTATATGCCTTTAAAATACGAAATGAATATTTAATCCGTTTAGAATTGAATAATAAAATTCGTAAAGAAACAAAATCACAAAAGGAAGAAATGTTCCGGAAAGAACTCGAAAATTTATAATGAAAATATCGAATGTAACTTTTTATACTACAAAGTAAATGTGGTCAAATGGATTCAAATAATAAAAAAATTATAACATTCCCTTATGAAAAAGTGGAAGTTATTTATTGCCCAAAATGTGATGTTGAGAATCGTGATACAGCAAATTTTTGTAGAAGCTGTAGAACTGAACTAAATTCAACAACATATAATAGTTCTACTGATCGTCTAGAAGACAGTATTTCATGTCCAAAATGTGAGGAAACAAATCGGGGTAATGCAAAATTTTGTAGAAATTGTGGATATGATCTAAATTTAGTTAGAACGAAATTATCTCTAAAAAATGAAGAAACAAAATATATTGATAAAAAATTAAAACCTCCTGAAAAGCGAAAAAGAATCTATAATGTGAATTCAAACGGAAAAAATAGTTCTAATGATGCTAAAATAAAGGATATATCTAAAGATATATCGAATAAATCTTTTAAATCCGCTCTTTCATTTTATAATGATAAAAATTATCCTAAGGTTCTAGAATATCTTGATAAAATCCTTGATCTTAATCCAAAGCATGTCAATGCTTTAAGAATGAAAGCAGGTTGTTATTATAATCAAGGAGAATATAAAAAAGCTATTTCAGAATATAATAATATACTAAAGATAATTCCTAAAGACTTAAATTCATTAATTAAAAAAGCATCGGCATTAAAAGAATTAAATGAATATGATAATGCTCTAAAAAATTTTAATACTGTTCTTCAAATTGAAAAAGGTAACAAAAAGGCTCAAAATGGTAAATTTGAGATTTTAAAACTTAAAGGAGAATATTTACTAGAGAATAGTAATTTTAAAGGTGCTTTACAGTATTTTAATGAAGCTTTAATTATAAGACCTGAAGACTCACAAATTTTATCAAATAAAGTTAAAACATTGCTTGTGCATGGAAATTCGTTATTAAAAGTTAAAGATTACACAAATGCGATAATTGATTTTGATGAAGTCTTAAAAATATTTAACACCAATCAAGAAGCATTAGAAGGGAAATTTAACGCTTTAAATAAAAATGGGGAAGTTTTATTAGAAAAAATGCAATTTGATAGTGCATTAAAGTGTTTCAATGAAGCATTAGAGATCAAGCCAGATAATTCTAATTCTTCTAAAGGGAAAATTAAGGCTTTAATAGGTGAAGCTAACAATTTAAGGACTTCAAAAAAATATGATGATGCATTTAAATTATTTAATGAAGCACTAACCATGGATAACAACCTAACAGAAGCTCTTAATGGAAAAATTAATTGTTCGATAAAATTGGGTGGAGAGTTATTAATTGAAGGAAAGCCTGATAATGCCTTATATTATTATGATACTGTTTTAAGTTTAAAACCTAATAGTAAAAGGGCCCTGAATGGTAAATTCAAAGCATTATATGCTAGGGGTAATTATCTACTTGAAAAAAAGGATTTTAAAAAAGCTTTAAAAAGTTTTGAAAGTGCATTGGAAATTAATACTAATAATGATGCTATAATTGGAAAAGTTAAATCATTAGCCGGTTTTAATTATTTTGATGAAGCAATAGATTTTTTGGATGCTAATTTAAAATCTGATTCTAATAATTCTGATTTGTTATGTATGAAAGGTGACATCCTGGCCGAATCTGGAAATATTGATGAGTCCTCTAAATGCTATAATCATATTTTAAATATTGATCCTAATGATATTAAGGCTTGGTTATCAAAAGGAAACGTTTTAATTTTAAATAATGATTATTCAATGGCATTGGTTTGTTTCAATAATGCACTTAAATATAATCCCCACTCTGTGGATATTATGTGTGGCAGAGGTAAAGTATTGATTGAGTTAGGGGATTTTAATGAAGCGTTGGAATGCTTTAATTCTGTTCTGGAATTAGCGCCTAGAAACAAGATAGCATTAGATAGTAAAAACAACATTGAATCTATCTTAAGAAAAGAAAAAGCACATAATAGTTCTCAAGGTAATTTAGTGAATGTTAATAGTGATTCAGAAGAAAAAATTGCGGATTTAAGTGGGATAGGACCAATAATAGCAAAAAAAGCTGTGAAAATACGTAATTCTGATGGGTTTTTTAAATCTAAAGATGATTTCTTTGATAGGTTAAATCTCAAACCACATGTTGCTAAAAATATTGAAGATAAGATATTTTGTGGTGAGTTAAAAAGAGATAATAATCCAAAAAAAGTTATTAGCACTTCTAAACGAGTTATTGATTGGTAAATGAGGAATGATGTCATGGATAAAAAAATAAACATTCGAATTTTCCCTGATGGGACCGTACAAGCAGAAGTTGAAGGAATAAAAGGGAAAAAATGTACGGATTACATAAAAATTATTGAAGAACTATTAGAAGCAGAAACAGTAGATTCAGATTATACTTCTGAGTATTATGAAACAGAACTTTTGAATTTAGAAAATGAATCAAAAGAAGAAATTCGTCGCATAGATTAAAAGGGGAACAAAAATGTCAGTAAATTTAGCTTTAGTACCGGTAGTAAAAGCAATGAAAATGGCTATGGGTGAAGAGAATTTTCAGAGATGGATTGAATCTATGCAATTAAGAATTCCCACCAAAATTAAAGATGAAAATAAATTAGTCCAATATATAAAAAAGGCGGGTTATGATGCAGAATATTGGGGCTCTTCTATCAAAACACATATTGATGGAGAACGGAACTTTTTCTTCTGGGATAAAATTGATGGGGTATGGTGTGCAATTTTCTCTAAAGAAGATTCGAGAGAGATGATTAAATCATTCATGGATGAACTCGAAAAAAAGAATGGAGTCACAATTTTTTCGGATATTCCTCAATTAAAGAGAACACCTCCACTAAAAACTTATAAATACCCTACAAATTTCAATGATGAAGAATTACTAATGAAAACATTAATGGAATATGATACTAACCCTGTTAAAGATGGAAATGGGGATATTATTTTAAGCATCGCAGGAAATAATTTAAGGTTCAATAAAACTGGTGAAGAACCATACAACGTAGAAATAAAAACTGGTGGAAATATAAAGCAGATATTTAATGATCTTACTCTAATTGATGATGATTATAATCGTAATGTTCAAACTCATACCTATGAAAATCTAAAGAAAAATTTAGCAGATAAGGATCTAAATATCGCAAGTGAAGACGTTTTAGATGATAATTCGATTGTTATTACATTAAACTTACCAAAATAACAGCATATCAATAAAGGGGATATTATGGACCAATATACATATGAAAGATACGAAAGGAAGGCGTTAACCTATTTCGAACAACAAAGATTTGATAAGGCTCTTAAATATTTTAATAGAATTGAAGATATTAATTATAATGAAAAAGCATTTTGGAGTCTTAAAGGTCATTGTTATAATAGTTTAGGAGATTTTAAAAGTGCAATGGAGTGCTATGAAAGAACATTAAATATAGATCCTATGGACTCACAAGCCTGGGTTAACAAAGGGCAGGCTTTAAGTTGTCTTGGAAGTTTTAAAGGGACAATTAAATGTTGTGATAAGGCCTTAGAATATGATCCAACGAATGTAGGGGCATTAAATATAAAAGGCTTAGCTTTAGAAGCTATTGGAAAACATAAAGAAGCAATTGAGTCCTTCGATGAAGCTTTAGATCTAGAGCCTCTAAACGAAGCAATAAAAGAAAATAAACAAAGAGCAATGAATGCTATAGAAAACGATGATATGAATGCAGAGCCGTTAACAAGAGATTCATCATGTCCTATTTGTGGCTTCGATAATATCAAAAACTCGAGCTTCTGTCAATCATGCGGAAACGATCTTAATCAAGAGATTAACATTGATTTAAATTGTTCAGATTGTGGTTTTGAGAATAAAGATGGAGCAAAATTCTGTTCTGGATGCGGCAAAAAACTAG
This sequence comes from uncultured Methanobacteriaceae archaeon, assembly GCA_964444115.1. Lineage (GTDB taxonomy): Archaea > Methanobacteriota > Methanobacteria > Methanobacteriales > Methanobacteriaceae > UBA349. Next base: position 28,378 of record CAYUFT010000008.1, on the reverse strand, counting down.
GAGAAGAGAAAGAAGACAATATATGCTCTAGTTGTGGATCAACAAATAAATTAGATTCAAAATTTTGTATGAAATGTGGAGAAGACTTGCGAGATTCATCAAAAATAGATTCAATTCAAACAGTTGATGTTAATAAAGATTCTGAGGAAAAAATAGCTTCTTTACCAGGCATTGGAGCCATATTAGCTAAAAAGGCAATTAAAATTCGTGAATCAACTGGAGGATTTGTTTCTGCTGATGATTTCTGCTCCTCTTTAGAATTAAAACCCCATATTGCAGAGAATATAAAATCACTAATAATTTGTACTTCAAAAAAGCCTAAAGATGACGAAAATTCAAGAAGAATTGTTGATTTCTAAAATTTAGATTTATGACATTAATAACAAAATTAAACGTTTTTAAGTTGTTTAGGGGAATTGTCTGATTCAAAATATTACTTTATAATATCTTAATGAAGATTCATATATTTGTGTCATCATAGGACGATAATTCAATTATAATTATATTAAATTTAATTGAATAATGTTTAATTATGGATGAAGATGAACAAGTAGAAATATAGTATGGATAGATGGATTATGATACTGTTCTCAGGAGTTAAAACATGGTTGTCAAAATCGAAGTATTTACAGCACCTACATGTCCTTACAGCCCTATGGCTTTGGAAGTTGTAGAAGAAGCCAAAAAAGATCTTGGAGATTCCATTGAAATCGAAAAAGTGGATATAATGCAACATCGAGAAAAAGCTGTGAATTATGGACTCGAGGCGGTTCCAGCCGTTGCCATGAATGGTGTAGTGAAGTTCATCGGTGCTCCTGGCAAAGAAGAACTTATGGCTGCTATAAAAGAAGAATTAAAAACTTTAGATTATTTGACATATAATACTCCATATGATGATTCATATATTAATAATGATGGTTTTAGTGAAAACCCGAATGTCAACGAACTAGAATATGAAAAAGATGTTGATGGTTTAATTCACGCTCTTAATCATCCAGATGTATTTATTAGAAGAAATTCTATAAAGGCATTATCCAAATTGAAGGACAAAAAAGCGATACCCGCACTTAATAATCTTTTAAATGATAATGATGCTCTTGTTAGAAAATTTGCTAAAAGAGCTCTTGATAAATTTGAATCGGAATGTCCTGAATGTAAATTTACTAATATAGGTGCTACATTTTGTCAACAATGTGGTTATGATTTAAGAAAAATTGAAGAAAATAGCATTGATAAAAAAGAAATTAATACTATCTGCACTAATTGTGGATTTAAAAATATGGAAAATGCTAAATTTTGTTCTGGCTGTGGAAATAAATTAGAATCTTTCCAAAACAAGGACAATGTTGGCATTATAGATGTTAATCATGATTCTGAGGATAAAATATCTTCTTTACCGAATATAGGGTCTATATTGGCTAAAAAGGCCATTAAAATACGTGAATCAAAAGGAGGATTTGAGTCTGTAGAAGATTTTTGCCTATCTTTAGAATTAAAACCACATATAGCAAAGAATATTGAATCATTAATTATCTGCAACCCAATTGAAAAGCCTAAAGACGCCAGAAATTCAAGAAGAGTTGTTGATTTCTAAATAAATATTTTTAATATAATCATTAATGGATAATACTAAGGGTGATTAAATTGTCAGAATTCAAAATATTGCTTTCAAATCTTTTAAAGGCCAGATTCCCATATATTTATATACCCACATGGGAAGAAGATAGGGTTTTATCAAAAATAAATGACATAGCTACAGATGAAGATAAAATAAGAACTAAAAGGAAAGTTTTTACTTGGAGAGTGACTTCTGGTTTAAAAGAGAATAGTTCTTCAGCAGAAGAAAATACTCAAGCCCCTCTAAAAGCATTAGAATTTATTGAAAAATATGATGGGCCGTCTATATTTGTTTTATTAGATTTTCATGTGTTTATGGGAGAGAAAAATCGTACTCCTGATCCACAAATTATTAGAAAATTAAGAGATCTTTTAACAAGCTTAAAACAAGGTACTTATCCAAAAAACGTTATTTTTATATCTCCGTCTCTTACATTACCAGATGAACTTCAAAAAGATATTACGATAGTTGATTTTGATTTGCCAACCATGGAAGAAATTACAGAAGTTCTAGATGAGATGATTGAAGCTAATCAGCAGGCTGGAAGAATTATAATTAATGTTACTCCTGAAGAAAAAGAAAAATTAATAACTGCTGCCATAGGTTTAACTCTTCAAGAAGCCGAAAATGCATTTGCTAGAGCTATGGTAGATGATGGACGTCTTGATATTTCAGATTTAGATATTATTTTAGAAGAAAAAAGTCAAATAATAAAAAAAATTGGAATATTAGAATTCATAGAAAGCGATGTTGATATTAATGATGTTGGAGGTCTTGAAAACCTTAAAAAATGGCTCAATAAACGTGATAAATCTTGGCTGGACTCGGCAAAGAAATACTGCCTACCATCACCAAAAGGAGTTTTAATAACAGGAGTTCCTGGATGTGGAAAAAGTTTAGTTGCTAAATCTATTAGTTCTATGTGGCAATTACCATTATTAAGACTTGATGTTTCAAGAATATTCAGTGGAATAGTTGGAAGCAGCGAAGAAAATATGAGAAGAGCTATAAAAGTAGCTGAAGCATTATCTCCATCCATATTATGGATTGATGAGATTGAAAAGGGTTTTGGAGGAATAGGATCAAGTGGAGATAGCGGTACTTCAACCCGAGTTTTTGGTACATTCCTTACATGGATGCAAGAAAAAACAAAGTCAGTTTTTGTTATTGCAACAGCGAATAATATAGATAACTTACCTCCGGAATTTTTAAGAAAAGGCCGTTTTGATGAAATATTTTTTGTAGATTTACCTACTCAAAAAGAAAGAACTGAAATATTTAGAGTTCATCTAGAAAAACGACTAAAAACTCCTGAAGCAAAAGGAGATTTTGAAATTACTGAATCTGTTTCAAGTAATCTTGCTGATATCACTGAAGGATTTGGAGGAGCTGAAATAGAACAAATGGTTATATCCGGATTATTTGAAGCATTCTCAGAGGATAGAAGTTTAAAATTAGAAGATCTTCAAATGGCTATTTCTAACACCATACCTCTTTCAATTACTCAAAAAGAACAGATAATGGGTATTAGGGAGTGGGCAAATGTTAGAGCTGTTTCAGCCACATCTAAAGAGTATATGGTAGAATACAACCACAAAGAAAGAAAAGATGAAAAGAAACCAGATGATGAAGATATTTTCTCATCAAGAGGTGGTAGAACAATAGATATATAAAAATCTATTTATTCTTTTTTAATTATCATTCCATTCAAAATATCTTTTATAAATTCTGGATCAATATTACCATTTGCCATAACCGTCGAGTCTGGAAGAATCTGGAATTCTATTTTTTTAGGGCTTTCAATTATTTTTTCTTTAATATCAAGATATCTTGAAGTTAAAAAATGGATATTTTGATTAGAGGAACCAATTAAAGGCAATTTTGTAGGTAAATTTTCAATATATGGGCCATCAATTAATATATCTGTCGCTGATAGCAAATCATTATAATCTTTATTCTTAACATTTTTTAATTGATCAAGATAATAACCAGAATAGGTAATTACTGAAAAATCTCGTTCTTTTTTAAGTTTTTGACCTATTTTAGCTAGCTGTTTTGCTTGTAAAAATGGTTCTCCACCAGAAAAAGTAACTCCTTCAACATTATCAAGTTCGAGAATGTTTAATATTATTTCATTAACATCGATTTCTATTCCACTCTCCAAAGGCCATAGCCAAGGAGTCGAGCATCCAGAACAATGAATATTGCATCCTTGAACCCAAATACATGCTCTATTACCAGGACCTTCTACTTTAGTAAATGGTAGGAATTTATTGATTCTTAAAATCATTTTAAATCACTATATTAAATCTTTATTGTATTTTGGGTACGATCTAATATATATCATATTATCTCCTATTAATATTAAAAAGGAAGATGGTGAGTGTATTGGCAAAAATTTGTCCAAAATGTAAAGTAGAAAACCTAGACGATGCGAATTTTTGTGATAATTGCAGGAATGATTTAACCAGCATTGAATCAAAATCTGAAAATAGAAGATCTAAAAATTCAAAATCAATTATTGTAGGTCGTAGTAATAAATTTAAAACAATTCTTGGAATAAGTATAGTTTTAGGAATCTTAATAGCGTTTGGGGTTTTCAGCATGGTTAACACCCAATCTTTTCCAACATATAGTGATGATCAAATTTCATTTAAATACATCGATGGTTGGAAAATTGTGAAATCAAATTCCAACAACTCCAAAATAATTGAAGGCCATTATGATTTTGTCGGGCCTATCGATTTAACCATTAAAAAAAATACTTCTAATGGATATAACTTAACTGATTTTAAATCAATTTGGATGGATGAAACATTCAAAAATGGTAATAAATTAACCTCTGAAAATTCAGTTACTGTGGACGGTGTAAATGCTTATGAGTTAACCTCTAAATCATCTAATAATGGTAAATCTGTAAATCACAAATATATCCTTTTACTAAAAAATAATACTGCATACATAATCATTTTTAATACAGAAACAGATTTATTATCGTACCGAAGAAGTATTGATACAATTGTGAACAGTTTTCATGTAAAATGATCACATTTGTATAATAAATTCTAATTTTTAAAATATTTAGATGAAGTATATGTAGTATAGATCAATATTAAAGAAAATTTTTTAATTTTTTTTAAAATCAAATTCATTATCTTAAAATCTTTTTTTCTTCCAAATTTTATTTTATTTTCTAAAAAAACTAAATTATAAATACTTAATGGCTAAAAATATTTCAAGAAGACTATATTATTCAATTGATGTTGTTAAGTCTTCTGATTTATGAATTGTAGGCCTCTCGGAAGACATAACTCTACTTTTACTTTTACATTCTTTTTCTTAAATTCGCCAAAACACATTCTAGTATATGCTCTCATAAAATCACCTAAATCAATACAAATCTTATTTGCAAAATTATATTAATTCTGAAATAAATGATAATATAATATAATATAATATATAAAATGGGGTGAGAACCATATCCGATAAAAAAAAATCTAGAGTTAAAGAAGGCGTTGTATTTGGTGTGATAATAATTATATTAATTTCTATATTTCTAGTGTTTATATCAATGTCAGTTCCAAAATCAACAAATGACTCTAGCATCACTACTGTAAACGATTTAAAAAATGATTCTAACCTTCCTAAGAAAATATCTCCCGAAGAGGAAGCAATAAGGCAATCTGAAACCCTATTAGGAGAAAAAGGTTATTATCACAAATATATGAATACTTTAAAAGGTAAACTATCCTCAGAGGCACCAGATTTGGATGCATGGTATACTGGGGTAGATTTTGACCAAAACTCCGTAAAAATATCAAAATTAAAAAGTTCCTCATTTGTTGTCGAATATAAAGCTAAATATACTTTTGTATGGACTGTAGGAGATACAATAGATGATGAAATGTACTTTGATGAAACTTATTTATTTAAAGAGAAAGTAGTCAAAAGTAATGGTAAATGGACTTTAAAAGGCCCAATAGGAAATCCAAAACATCTAAAGGATTTAGATCGGAAAAGATGGTATTCTACATATACTAATAAATGGTATGATGAACCTGCATAATTTTTTTTAGTGATTAAATAAATGGGGATTATTTATGGCAACTGAAATAGTGGTTTGGGAAATAATAAACGGAAAACTAAAACCAATCAACACCTCTATGGAGAATTCAGGTGATATGGAAAAGGATCTTGAAGAATGGATAAAAGATGACCCAATTGTATTAGGTCATGATTTACTGATAATTGGTGAACAAACACTTACAAAATCCGGTCCATTAGATTTTTTAGCCATAGATAAATCAGGTAACTTAGTCGTTATTGAACTAAAACGTGGTAAATTAGCAAGAAACGTATTAGCCCAAGCTATAGACTATGTATCTGATGTAGCAACATGGGATTTAGATGAATTAAATGAAATATGCTTAAAGTATACCGGGGAAAGATTAGAGGATCATTTAAATGAAAATTTTGATGACACTGATCTAGAGAGTATAAGCATCAATGATTCACAAAGAATACTTTTAGTAGGATTTTCAATAGATGAACCCCTACAAAGAATGATAGAATGGTTATCTACTAACTATGGCATTAGCATCAATGCTTTAATCTTTAAACACATTGAAACAGAAAGCAAAGACAAATTAATTGCCAGAACAATGATTATTCCTGAAGAAGTTGATGAAGAAAGAAGAAAAAAATCAACTAAGAAAATTAACATGTCAGATACAGCAGGTAAATATGAAATTAATGATTTGAAGATCTTATTAGAGAAATATCTTTCAGATACACGTAAAACACCTCAAAGAATAAAAAATATTCTTCTACCATTATGTATTGAAAATAATGTGGTTACAAGAGAAATGATTAAAAAAAGGTTAATAATAGATGGTGAGGCTACTGATGAAGGAAAAGCAGGCCTTATTTTAACTACAATCTCTAGAGAAATAGGAATTGCCGAAAGAGACTATTTAAGACAAATAATCTCCTACGAAAGACCTAATCCTTGGGAAAAAGAGAATTACAAGCTAGTAGATAAATTTAAGGATTTAGTTAGGGATTTAATAAAATAATCAGATAGAAGTGATATTTTGACTATATTCCAACCTCAAGCTTGATTAATTTAGATGCATTATGTGTCATTCCCAACTTCTTTATCCGTTTTTGATTTAAATAAATCAGGATCTAATTCTTTGGAAGGTTTTTTATCAGCTATATAAACATCTACTTCATAATCATTAGAATTTTTATCTGATTCACTTGTAGATACGGATTGATTAGACTCTTGAACCGGGGAATTAGAACTATTTGGAGATATTGTTTGGTTTTCTGTTACATTAGTATTATTTGAATTAGGTATCGTAGTTCCTTTATTCATTTGCATGAGGGTTCCTGCAGCAATTCCTATACTTGCAATTAATACTATAATCACGACAATAAGAATCTTATTTGTAGTATTTATACCTTGTTTGGTGGGTTTTTGAGAATTTACAAAACCTAAATTGGCCCCGCATTTTTCACAAAATGTAGCATCCATATCGTTATTATGCCCACAGTTTTGACATATCATTTTATAACTCCTTTTTCTCAATTATTTAATTATTAGTGCCCCAATATTGATTAACATGCTGTTTAACGTCAGGATGGGTTGATAAAAACGTTGAATAATCACTTTCTACTTTGTTCATTTCATCAGTTAGTGAATTAACTTTACTCGAAAAAGCTTGTACTGAAGTCAAATCGTTACTTTTAGCACTTTCTAATAATTGCTCAGAATAACCCATAGCGTCCAAACGTAAACGCTCGGCTTTTATTTTAATGGCAATTAAGTCTTTGTAGGCTCCATCTGAGTACTGGTAAGCTTTTTCTAGATTCTCCATTTTCGTTTTTTGAATATCAACCGATTCAGTAAAACTTATTAATGCAGCATCGTAATTTATAGGACTTGAATCTGCGATTTGTAGAGTTTCATCATATTTAGACTTAAATTGGGACGCTTGATAGTTGTAATCTGACATATATTTATCCATTTGTTGCATTCTATCATTTTGATACAGAAAATAACCACTTACACCAATTGCCACTAACAAAATCAAAAGAATAGGGATTATGACTTTTTTATTGGAAAGTTTACTTTTTTTATGCTCCCGAATATTCTCCGGTACTTTCGAACCACTTTTAAAATTGTATCCGCATTTTTTACAGAAAATTGCACCTTCATTATTCTCATACCCACAATTACGGCAAAACATGAAAACCACCTAATTAAAATTATTAACTTCTATAAACTTCTTTTATGATAACAATATATTTATATATTATTTGTTTAATGAGACATGATATTTATTTAAATACTTAATAGAATTATTAGTATATTCAAGGTATTTGATTTGTAAACTGCTGTGAAGTTTACAGGTGAATGATATTAGTAATATATAAGTGTTAAAACGGGTTATTTACTTTCTTTTATCAATTCTTTTAATTCATTCATTTCTTTTTTCATTTCTAGTTGCATTTCCTCAATTTTTTGATTAAGTGAGTCTATTTCTAGTTGTTTTTTATCCGCATCATTTTTAACAAATCTTGAAGTGATTGTAGCGGTGAAAAAACTAACAAATCCGATTCCAATAACAATAATTAATGTTCCAACAACCCTACCGAATTTAGTGACTGGAGCAATATCACCATAACCCACAGTAGTTATTGTGACAACCAAAAACCACAAAGAATCACTGAAACTGTTTATATCTGGATTTGCTGCTGCTTCAAATATATAAAAAATTATGGTTCCTGCAACTAAAACAATACCCACTACAAAAATCCCATAATCAATCTTTGATTTATGCAAAAACACAAAAATTTGTTCTATCTGTATTTTGAAAAGAGATACTATCTTAATTACTCTAATTAAACGTAAGTACCCGAAAGCTGAAACATAAGGGCCAATAATGATTTCAGGGATCATTCCTAAAACATCAACACCATTATACAACAAAAACTTCTTTTTATCATCCGCATTTCTAAACCGAATAATAAATTCTAGAATTAAAATCAAAACAACAATCAAATCAAAAATTAAAATATACGACCTAAGCTGAGCACTAACTGGAACAAAAATCATTAATGTCAATAAAACAATATCACAAAGAACTAAAACAATTAAAAAAAACTGTGCAAAACGGATTAAATCTTTATTTCTAGAAAGATTAGTAAAAATCTCCCTAATTTTAATATACAAATCCCTTAATAGCATAATTGACCCCTTACTTAATAGTAATGGAACTATTCCAATATTAATAACTATTGGTGGAATGATTAAAATATACAGCTGAAATATATTTTTTTTTATTTAATCAACTCTCATAATATTGTATAGAAAATTTATTAACTAATATTATAAATTATATTATCAATGCGAATTTGAGCATCAAAATGATAGGATATAACTGAAAGCTTTTCATAGCCCATATTTCTATAATCTTTTTGGTAACAAAAGTATTGAAGATTATAAATTAGGATTATATAAAAAACTTAAAAAGTGTTTTGATGAAATTTTGTCATAGAATACCTGAAAGAACATTTAAATGATATAATAACCCCATTAAACATTATTGTCGGGTTCATACTCAATGAAGCTCTTATTTAATTTAGGGATTATTACAAACAAAAATTAAAAAACAAATCTGTTTAACATGATATTTTTGAATCTACTCTAAACTATTATTATTTTTTCCAAGTTTATTAATAATATTTAAATAATACAATTGTAATAATTATTAGTATGAATTTAATACAAATTGAATCTCATATAAATCAAGGCCAGAACCTTTTATTCTATAAAAAAGATGTTCATGATATTTATAAACAAATAAATTCCAATTTTCTCTGCGTATTCTTTAATGAGCCTACTCCTATTAAACATAGATTAATTGAATGTATTGAAGTTGTGGTTAATCAAACCGAATCTTCATTAAGTCGATTGACTTTACCAGAATTGATTAAAATTCTTCTGGTTAAGCTGAATTCCAAAACATTAATAATACTTTTTAATAATTTTCATATTTTAACTCGTAAATTAGTGGCCACCCTACAAGAGTTGAACCGATACCGCAATATTATTTTCATTTGTAGCTTTGATAAGGACTTTAAGAGTGAAGTCTATGGTTTTTTTAACACATTTCATCTGATGAACGTGGATCAGTATAAATTGGAAACAGGAAAGGATGAAATTAATGTATCTTATGCAGTTTATTTTTTTCTGGGGCTGATTGGATTTTTTATCTATCTTAAAACTGCATCATCGGCCTATATGGCCGCCATGCTAATTGGTGGTATCTGGTTTGGAATGATTATTTTTAGAACATTTATTTACACGGGAGGCCGACTATGAAAACCTACACCCATGTCATGGGAGGAATACTCTTTTTCCTTATACTAGCCTATCTATTGAATATTTCCAATCCTTTTTTAGGATTATTCTGTGCTGCTTGGATATCAGTATTCCCCAATATTATGGATAAGCTCACAGGTAAACATCGGGGATTGGGCCACTCATTTTTATGGTTGATTCCTATGGCTCTAGTAGTAATTTACAGCCCATTAATAGCTGTTGCTCTGGTAATTGGTTTTCTTTCTCATCTACTGCTGGATAGTTTCACAGTTTATGGTGCACCTGCCTTGTATCCCTTTAAAAAATCTGGCTTTGTTTGTTTAAATAAAAAAAGAAGATTCGAAACTGGATCTAATCAGGATAAGGCAGTATTTATTTTCCTTTTATTTTTAGTGGTTCCGATTATATTATTCACCACTGGATTAGGGAATGTGTTGCTTGGTGGGAATATGGATGTGGCCTTTGCCGCCAATAATTCAACAAATAGCACCTCCATTACTCCTCAAAATAGTAATATTTATCTGAGTTTTAAACTGGATGATGCCTGCAATAAGAACATTACTTTTGAGAAGGTCAATGAAAATAAAACTAGTATTGTGGTTCAGGATATTAATAATACTACCAATTAAAAAATAAAAAAAAATATTAATTTTTATTGGAATCTTTTTTGTAATTCATTAGATACTAATTCTTTTGCATTCACTCCTTTTTGTTGAGCTGTATCATAGTCTATGGATAAATGTTGGTTGTCTTTGCTTAATTTCATGCCATTGGGCCTTACAAATATCCATCCTTTATGATTTATGAATTTTAGGGCTATCCAAGGTTCTGCTTTGAATTTCCAAGCAAATCTTATCAAATTTTTTATTTGTGATGATTGGATAACTATCCTATTTTTGGTGGTTATTTTTACCTCTATTACAAATACTGATTCACCGTCTCCAGCCAGCAAGTCAGGGTTTCTTACTGATGATCCTGGTAGTCGGCAGGCTTCGTAATTTGCTTTTTTTAGTTCTCCCACTAGTTCATATTCGTATTTTACACCTATGTCTCTTATTCTTATCATTCTCATTTTCATCTCCTGAATATTTTTATTACTAATGGTAATGTGTAGTAACACTTATATATGTATTACTATTATATTAAATAGTATCACTTATCGGAGGTGAAAAATCTAAACAAGACAAAAGTATTAGGACTGTTTACCATCATTTTATGTCTAATATGCGTCACAGCTCAGCCAATAAGTGTTGCCAAGACATACAATGACTATTACTGGAAAGGCAGCTACTTAAGTGCTGATGATAATGGTATTTCATATCATTACCTCAAAAATGGTGCAGCATTTACCAGATGGACCAGAGACATACCAGCCACAACCGTATCCATTGACAACAAACTAGTCTATGTCCTGGATAAACAGAACATACTGACCGCACTTAATAAGACCAATGGAAAAGATATTTGGACTTTAGATCTCTTTGAATCGTATAGTAAGTCCCAATTTGTTACCAAGAATTACTTACTTCTCTCAGTCCTGAAAACGCGGCCATGATTAAATTATCTCCGGCCCACTTAATCTGGACTAAGAGTTACAAGATATGATCTAGTGTTTTATGGTGCAATAAAAGCTAAAAACAGTTCTTACTACTTGATGTTAAAGAGTGCTACTAAAACGAGATTCTATAAACTGCAAGTTTAATTGATACCACCCCTTATCAGTTAAACTTTTTTTTATTTTTTAGATTTTATTAACTAAATATTTGATGGGGTTTTGAAGGAATTTTACTCACTAAATAGATGAAAAAGTATTATATTGTTTTTAATTAATAAATGAGGAGTATATAGAATGTCAAAGAAGACAATGGGATCCATAAAATCCTCTCCTGATGATAATCCTATGTTCTTGTTGCCTGAAAAATTGGGTAATGAAATACCTTTTTTTAGGGAAAGGCCAGTAAAAATTATTTCTGATGGTTATGTTATATTTTTTAGAGAAATTAATGGATTAGAATATTGGATAATGGAAGAGAAGAACGGAGGCTTTTATAAAGTTCAATGGATAGAAATAGACCAAAAAAAACCATCAAAATTTCATAGAAAAATTTCTAGTCGACAGGGATTAGAAATACAAAATAGAAGAAGAGACGATGAAATGGTCAAATATCTTCATGGCAAAACTGGCATAGAAAAAAAGGAAATAGAAAATTATTTGGAGGAAGTTGGTCTATTCATCGCCGATAATCGAATAATAATTTTACACCAAGATGAAGAAGATGAAGATAAACCCGATTCAGAAGTAAAATGTCAGATTTCAGAGAAAAAAAGAAGACAACTTATTGATATTTTAAAAATGCCTGATTTACTGAGTTATATTGACCAAGCTTTGTATGAGCGATCTCCCAGTGATGGATTCATTATAGGAGAAATAGAATCTAAACATATATTAAATTTTAACTGCATTGGTGCCCGCTTAGGACAATCAACCATTAATACTCTGAAAGGAGCTTCATCGATAGGGAAAACGAACACGGCAAATGTGGTCACTGGTCTTCATAGTGTGAAAAAGGCTGGTAGCTTGTCTGATACTGCTTTGAAATACTCTGAAGATTTAGACCAGGTCGATATACTCTACATTCAAGAGACGGTAGAAGATGAATTTAAAAATAAAGAAACACGTTTAATGTCGGTGGATGATGGAGGATTTTTGGCCGAGACCACTATTAATAATCCAAAAACTGGTAAATTCGAGGTACAACAGAGCATAATACCTGTTAAAACCATTGTTACCACTACTACTGCCATAGAACTGGATCCGGAATTTGCCAGTAGAAATTTCATTATACCTGTGGATGATAGTGAGGAACAAACGCGCAGGATTCTGGAGGAAAATTTCAAATCAACTGAAAAAAAACTCCAGGAAATAAAAGGTGAAGTTAATTTTAATCACAAATACAATCTTCTTAAAGAAGCTTTTAGACTTTTAAAACACTATATTGTTTTTATCCCGTATGAAACGGAATTGTTAGAAATATTCCCTACAGCTCATCCCCGTGCACGTAGAGATTCTAAAAAACTGATGCAGTTAATTAAAGAAAGTGCTTTAATGTTTCAATATCAACGTTGCAGGTCTGAATTGAATGGTCAACCTGTTCTAATAGCTTCATGGATGGATTTGGCACATGCTATTTTACTGGGAGGCCCTATATTAGAAGCCACAATCACAGGATTTGATAAAAGATTAATAGAAGCATTACCCATGGTTTATGGTATTATTGAAGAAGAGGGTTATGTAACTACTAAATCTCTTCAACAGAAACTTAAGAAATCTTCTAAATATGCTTGGGAGTTATTGAATTTTTTTGAGGATAATGGATATATTTTTCATGACCCGGCCACTAAACAAGTGGAAGGTATAAAAGGAAAACTCAAAGTATACTTAAAATCCGATATTAAAGGATTTAAAAATCTGCTTTTAGCTAGCAGAAATATAAACTGGTTTAATATAAAAAATATAGAAGAAGAATTCATAAAAGAACAAATTCCAAATTCTTCACATCACGTAGGGGATGATTTGTATTTACCATACTATGACCTAAGTGTTCCCAATAAAGTTGTTTACAAATCAACCCCTATGCATTCTGAGGAATTTAGAATTTACACAAAAAAAGAAAATAAACAACTTAAAAGCTTAAAAAACGATGATGAATTTCTGATGACCAAAAACAGAATTTCTAATCACTCTAAAATTATAAAATCAGTACCAAATAATGAAATTGATTATAGAAATCTGAATCAAATCGAAATAACAATTCTCACAGAATTGGTGACCATGAAAGATCACACCACAGAATCAATAATTGAAGAGCTAAAATCAAAATTCAGTGAAAAAGATATTATTTTAACTCTTAAGGAAATGGAAGAAAAGGAGTGGATATAAATCAGATCCGCATCCACTATTTTAACTTTAAATAGTTTTATAAAACCTAAAAAACCAGAATACTTTTTAGACTGGCCTAATATTAATATTCAATTAAAAAAATTTATTTTACTACATCTACTTAGGGCCATAATTGAGTGTAAATCTTTTAATGTGGATCTAAACCAGGATATTATTGTTAGGGTCATGGGATGTAATATGGGTAATATCGCCGCGGGTCAGGTGAGAATATTTTTTGATAACCTTATCTATCAGGGTTATATAACTGAAATCCCAGGACATGGAGTTAAAGTTGAGGATAAGTTGTATTTTGATTTGAAATTTCTGGGATGAATTTTGGGAAATGAGGTATACTTTTGAGAGGTTTGCAATCTTTTTACAGGTCTTTTTATGGTGATAATTTTTTTAGACACTTTAGAAGACCTCCTGACTATTATCATGATAAATTCCGGATCCAATTCACAGTAAATAGTCCTAAAAAATTATATCTACATGTGGCCCGCAATAGTGGCCATCACCCATGTTTTATTCATGTTTATGATAATGGAAGCTTTGAGAATTTAAAAAGAGGAAAAACTCATAAGATGAATTTAGATAGGGCCTTCTTTGATTTTGATGTCAGTAATCATGATTTTAATAAATTAAAAACTGAACTGATTTCTTTAAGAAGACAGGGACCTTTTCATGAAATAGAAAAACAATTAGAATTGGTTACAAGATTAAATGAGTTGATAATTGATGATAGGATTGTTGAGGGGGCTATTAATGAAGTTAAGGATTTTGCTATTGAATTTGAGAAAACCTTTGCTGCTAAACCCATACTATTTTTCAGTGGATGTAAAGGATGCCATGTCTATACTTTTTTCCCCTCATCAAGGTTTGAAAATTTGAATAGAGCCATTTCATGGTTTGCAGAGAATATTAAGAAATCAAAAGGATATGATTGCCTTGATTTATCAGTTAATCGTGATGCAGTGGTCCGCCTATCAAGAGTACCATATAGTAAACACCAGCTAACTGGCCTGACGGTTGTTCCATTTACCGTGGAGGATACTTATGATGATATTATGGAAAAATCCCGCAATCCCTATGTGGAATCTTTTGACCGGTTTGATTATACTGGTAATTTCAATGATCATCTGTGGAAAATTGATCAGTTGGAATCGCATAATTCTAAAGTACGAAAAAAAATGAATAATTCGGATTATTCTTTAAATAAAGATTTGATTCATTATGTGTGTTCTTATGATCATCGGGTTTTATTCAAATCTATTTTAGGTTCTCCGGTTAGAGAGTATCCTGAGAAGAAATATGTTATGTATCATTGCCCCTTAGATGATCATGATGATAAAAGGCCTTCGTTTATGGTGCATAAAAATGGTTATTATTGTTATGGCTGCCA
Organism: uncultured Methanobacteriaceae archaeon; assembly: GCA_964444115.1. GTDB lineage: Archaea > Methanobacteriota > Methanobacteria > Methanobacteriales > Methanobacteriaceae > UBA349. The sequence goes on along the minus strand of CAYUFT010000008.1, from coordinate 13,026 downwards.
GAGAAAGGGTAATTACTGGCAATTCCTAGAATACTATCAAAAAATTTAGAATATCACTTCCAATAAAAACAAATAATAGCCTAATTCAACTACGATCCACAAGATATAAACAATTTTACAGGCAGTAATACTATTAGTTTTCCACACAAGAAAGTGTGGATTATCCAAATTAGAATTTGAAGAACTAATAACATCTTATGAACAGTAAAGGTAATACAAAACAGTATATACTGGACCAAAGGTTTCCCTGAAATAGGGAGTATATATTAATACTAAAAACTATTATTTATATTATTATTATTATTATTATTAAAACTCGGGGTGATGAAAAGAATAAATGAATTATTAATTTAATTATTAATTTAAATCATGCTGGCCAATAAATCTTAGTCAAAGGGACAAGACTTCTAGCTTCTGAATCAAAATTATCATAGTATTGAATAATTAAACTAACTAGGGTATCTGCATCCATTAAAGTGAGGGGAATATTAGATCTTTCAGCTTCATATTTTGCTTCTTTAGAATAACCGCCTGTGGAAACATATAATCCTTTATCTCCAGGCCGGAGGCCACCTGTGAAACTTCTAATTTCATTGGAGCCCATTTGTCCTTTTCTATGTTTAACTTCAACCACGATTCGTGGTTCTTTTAAACCTAAACCATCAGGAGACGCTATAATATCACGACCTCTATCTGGGCCTCTTGTAGATACCATGGTTTTATATCCCATTCCTCTAAGTAAACCAGCAACTAAATCCTGCATTTCTTCCCAATTAAGTTTTATAATTTCATCTTTAACAAATTCATGAGATCTGGATATGATATCTTCCTTTAAAATGTTGGCTTCGTCATCTTCAGGCTCTAAATATTTTTCAATATTTTTTTCACCTTTTAAAGCACTAAAAATTTCTTCGAATACTTCATTATTTATGCTAAATAATGTTGAAATTGCACCTAGAGAGTTTTTAGCGGATGTAGATAAGTCATCGCGTTGTACTTCACCAATCCATTTAACATTTCTTACATCACTGTATTCTAGAGGATTTTCTGGGAAAAAATTTGTATTGAATATGTAATCTGATACTATTTCCCCAACAAGATAGACCCTTTGCTGGGGGTCATATGAAATAACATAATCTCCTTTATTTAGCTCAAATCTAAATTTACCAATTTGAGAAGCAGTCATATTTACTTGCCCATCTTTTTTGTCAGGAAATTTATTTCTGATTAATTTTTTAATTTCTTCTACATTTTTTATATTAGATAAATCTCCGATTTGCCATCCAATTGCTACTAAATTCTGTTCTTTAAATTTATCAATTAGAAATCCGCCTTCACCAGCCCTAACCATCCACATTTTAACCATTTTAACATCCCCTTTTATTATTTCTTATCAAATTCAGAATATAATAACTCAAATAAAGCATTTTTCAAGCTTTCTCTTAATTTATCATTATCAATGACTCTTTTATAGAAATTCATGTTATTTTTAAGTAAACTAGTCATTTCCTGATTGAAATACTTATCAAAAACGGCCTTAACATTTTCAGGAGAATTATGTTCCATTCTATCCACTAATTCTTCATTCTTTAGTAAATTATCTTTTATTCGGCCTAAGAATACCTTATCATCTTCTGTAAAATCAGTTGAAAATGCATCATTTAAATCTGAAAGAATTTGAGAAAGTTTGCTTTTTTCATCAGGACAGTATTCACCAACGGTTCCAGGGATTGGTGGTATATCACCTTTTCCAATTAATTCAATGGCAGATTCTCCTTTATCTACAATTTTATAGGAGTCCATGTCCACATCCTGCAATAAATTGTAAGGTAATGGATTATTTATGGTAGGGAGTTTCTTATTGAGGAATTTATTAAAAATATACAATTTTTCCAGATTAATATCAGAAAATGGAATTAGCTGTGATAAGAATGAGTAAATACTTTGATATCTACGCAGCGTCTTTTTAAATCCAACTTTTTCTTCCATAGTGAGTTTTCTATAGTCTTTTACAACAGGATCTAATAAATTATGAAGCACTGCTTGTTTTTCTCCATTTAAATAGCTTTTTACAAATTCCTCCACATCAGAGAATTCAAAAACCTCGTATTCTATTAGTTTTTCCTCTAATTCATAGAGTTTGTGGGGATCTGTGCCTTCTGTTAAGTAGGTTGCTTCATAATAGGGTTGGAATGCCTTTTGAATAACCTCTGTTTTATTGGCAAAATCCAGAATTAAAGTATCATTTTTATTAACATGAACTCTATTAACTCTACTAAGTGTTTGCACAGCAGTTATTCCATTTAAAGACTTATCAACATACATAGTATGGAGTAATGGTTGATCAAAACCAGTTTGGTACTTATTGGCCACAATTAATATTCGGTAAGGGTCTTTTTTAAAAGCTTTTTCAATTGTTTCCTTTTTCAGGTCATTCATGGAATTTTCAGTATATTCTTGAGTATCATGATTCACGGTTCCTGTAAAAGCCACTAAGGTCTTTATAGGATAAGCACTTTCTTTTATAAGTCGATCAAATGCTCTTTTATATAAAACTGCATGTAAACGTGATCTGGTAACTACCATAGCTCGGGCCTGGCCATTAATTTTATTTTTAGTAGAGTTCATGAAGTGATCTAGCATGATCTCTGTTTTTTTGGCAATGGCATGGGGATGTTTTTCCACAAAATTCCTTAAAAGTAGTTTGGCCTTCTTTTCTTCAAATTCAGGATCATCTTCAATCTTTTTAATCAATCTGAAGTAAGTAGGATAAGTTAAGTAATGTTTTAAAACATCTAAAATAAATCCTTCCTCTATGGCCTGTTTCATAGTATAAGTATGATATGGGTGGTATTCACCAGTCTCATCCATAGTACCAAACATTTCCAGTGTTTTGTTCTTGGGTGTGGCAGTGAAGGCATAAAAACTAATATTATTCAGATTTCTAAAGGATTCTACTTCCCTTAATAGTTCTTCTTCCATATCGTTATCTACATCATCCAAAAGTTCTGCTTCTTCCAGACTATTAGTGCTTAGGGCCTGTTTCATTTTCCGGGCCAGAGTACCAGTTTGAGAGGAGTGGGCCTCATCTATTATCACTGCATACCTTCGTTGTGGCATGTCTTTGACTTCTTCTAAGATGTAGGGGAACTTCTGGAGGGTAGTGACTATAATATTGCTTCCTGTTTTAAGAGCTTCTCCTAGTTGTTTGGAATCCTTTTCAATAACTTCTACAATACCTTTTACCTTTTCAATGGCCTTTACCTGTTCTTGGAGTTGTTGATCAATTACTCTTCTATCAGATATGACAATTACCATATCATAGACCCTTTCATCTTCTTCATCGAACTTCTTAATGAGTCCATGGGCTAACCAAGCAATAGTCTTGGTTTTTCCACTACCGGCACTGTGTTCAATTAAATAATTACTTCCAGGTTCAGTATCATTTAAAATACGATTAACACAGTCCAATTGATGATATCTAGGGAAAATTGGGGTGTCACCTTCAATATAAATAAAATTAGAAATTAATTTAGAAAGTTTGTTAATTTGAAGAATGTCATTGTATAAATAGCAGGTTTTATAATCTTTTTTAACTGGCGGGTTTTCCAGGCCCTTATTAAAAGGCAGGAAGTAAGTGTCTTGTTTTTCCAGTTTGGTGGCCATGTATATTTTCTCATCACTCATGGCAAAGTGCACTAAACAGCGAGAAAAGATAGGTTCTCGTGGATCACGGTCCTCTTTATATTGTTTTATGGCATTTTCCACACCCTGGGAGAAAGAATCCTTTAATTCAATGGTTAAAATAGGAAGGCCATTAATAAAAATAGCAAGATCTAAACGATTACTAATTTCGCTTTGTTCATATTCCAGCTCATCAATTACCGAGAAGATGTTTTTAGCATATTTTTCAAATAAATCCGGGTTTTTATAATTGTTAGGTTGAGGATAGAATAATTTAAATTGGGCCCCTGCATCTTTAAAGCCCTTTCTTAAGATATGGATGGTTCCCTTAATTTCAATCTGAGATACCAGTCTTTTTAAGAATTTTTCTTCAGATTTTTCCCCATAAACTCTTTTATATTTGTTCCATTCCTTTTCCTGGGTTTCTTTGATGAACTTCAGAGTTAATTCTGGATCCAGACAAGTGGCCCGATTATAGTTTTTAGAATTCCTTTTAATATATCCTGTACTGGCCAGGTGGGCCAGGATATCGTTCTGGAATCCTTTCTCTGAGGTATCTGTGGTCATGCTTCCACCTCTCTTACGTCTATTTTGCCGGTTACGGTATGGTGAATGAGTGATTTTTTGTATTTTTGTAGGAGGTCTATTTTGGATTGGATTTTATTGATTGTTTGGTCGATATTGGAAGTTTTTTTGTCTAAGTAATCAACAATATCTTGTTGTTCTGTATTTGAAGGAAAAGGGATTGTTATTCCACCTATAGTTTCAGTATTAAGATTTAATTGAGTTCCTAATTTCCCTAATCCCTGAAAAGCTTGGCCTCCAATAAAAATGTAATACAAATACTCTTCATATACATCTAAATTCTGGAAATAAATGAATCCATCATGAATACAACATTTAATATTTGTTATAATTGGTTTTCCAACAGTGGCAGCAATTGAAATAAATAATTCTCCTGGCTCTAAAGCTACACTTAATGATTTTCCTAACTGTGAAAGTTTTTCTGAGCTTTTATTAAGATATTTATCACTTGCTGTGACATCAGCTATCCTTACCCAAGAATATTCACCTTCTGTATCGAAATATTTAGGATCATCTATTGGACGTGGAGAAGCTCCTCTTTTTACTAATGAAATTGATTTTATCCTCCGAACATCCCAAATTTCAGGAATCTCTCCGATCCATTCAATTCCAGAATCTTTCATGGGGGCCTCTGGATCAAGGCCTTTGGTCACCACATGATTTATCAATGCAGTTCTTTTTTCTTTGAGAAGTTCAATGAGTTTGGTGTCTTTTTCAATTGTTTTATCAATTTCTGAAGTTTTTTTATCTAAAAAAGAAACAATAGATTGTTGTTCTTTGATAGGAGGAAAAATTAATATTAAATTATTGATTATTGTAATTGTGAGTCTTTTAAGAGCAGATCCTCTTATAAAACTAAACATTTGACTAATATTATCATCGGAAATCAGATAATATCTTAAAAAATAAGGATCTAAATTTTCATTTGGTGTGATTATGCCTAATGAAGATAAAGCAACAAAGTTATTATTTTCTACTACAATACATTTCCCTATTGTACCATCTTTAGATAGAATAACGTCATTCAGTTTTGGTTGGCAACCGTTTATTTTTAATCGCTCAAAATCTTCTTCAGAAATCTTTTTTGCATTATTAAAATCAATATAATCCTTTTTTAGATCGCTTACTGTAATATAATATTTACCTTTATCAACTGATTCTGGACTATAATGAGACCCATCAGTTATATTTTGGCAAAATCTTTTCAATGGACCAACTTCCCAGTTTTCAAGAATCTCACCAATCCATTTTATCCCAGAATCCTTAATATTCGAATATTGATTTTCCAAGGCCATATTGATCCCTATCCTGTGAGACTTCAAAATCAAATTCTTGTAATTTAAATGCGCATTCTATTATAAAATTTACACAAAATTCAAGATCAGTTGTATCAATTTTCATATTTTTGTTTACATGGACTTTAGGCTCTCCGTTCGGAATCCAAGATGGTTCTGGAATCAAAAGGCTAAATTTAACATATTTTTTATAATCAAAACCAAAAGCGAGTATTTTAATGGTTTCTTCAATTGACTCAATAGAAAATTGAACATCATTAATAAAATCATCCATAGAATCATTTTCATGTATGCTATTATAACCACCAAAATTACTACCAAAATTAAATGGAGAGCTTCCATAAATGTTAATTTTTGAAGATTCATAGTCTTTTAATAAAAATCCAAATGCTAAAGAGAGATTCACAATAGAGTCTTTTTCATTATCCGGAAATTGATTTATAGCGTCTGAAAGATAATTCTTTACTTTTATGTTTTCAACTAATGAAATTAATGAAATATCTTTGCTATCAAGATCGTAAACACTCATACATAACTCGTCAAAGATAGCTTTAACAGTAAATTCTGATTCTCTAATATCATTTCGAGATGGAAATATTCCTTTATGTTTTATATTAACCCGTCTATCTTTTAATTTTTTTAAACTTGGTTTCAAACTTATTTCATTTTTTCCATTATTTATTAACCAATTATTAATTTCATTAAAATATCCCATAAAAGAAAGATTATCCGAATTTATGCCTTTATCTTCTAAAATAAGATCAAATGTTAATTCGAGTGCATCATGATAATTAAGTATGGCTACAGATGATAGCGGCTCAGAGTTTTGTGCCTCTTGATTTCCTTTTTGGATCAAGTATTTTGCAAAAGCCAGTCTTTGAATAATAGTTTCAGTTTCCATCCAAATCCTCCTTAATTAATTCCTGAATCTCCGCAGTAACCTTTCGAATATCTGCCTCAATCTCTTCCAGGGGCCTAGGAGGTTCATATTTATAGAAATACTGGGTAAAATTAATTTCATAGCCTATTTTATCCTTCTTGCGGTCCATCCAGGCGTCTGGATAGTATTTCAGGACTTCGGCCTTAAAGTAATCATTAATGTTGGTTTTTAAGGGTATTTTCTCGGTATCACGTAGTTTAGGGTCTGGTTTTTTATTTCCATTATTATCAGTTACATAATCAGCAGTATCATCGTGTTCAGATAAGGCCATAATTATATTTTTAATAAATGCTGGTGAAAATTCAAAGTCTAGTAAGGTATCTTTTACCTTTGATTCAAATTCATCCCAATTTTTAAAGAGTTTATTATCAATGGTCTTTAATGATGTGATTATTTGATCTTGCTGGGCCTTGCCTTGATCTATTTCTTTTTGTTTATCTAGGAGGTCCTTCTTTTTACTTTCAGCTAGTTTAGAGAAGGCATTAACTGCATATAAATTCTCTAGTCTTTCTTCACTAACCAGGTAATTTAATTGTAAAGGCCTATCCACGGATACTTTGGTATAGCCAAAGTCCTCATTATCAAAGATTTTAATTTCATCAGTGACATCAAATTGATCATATAATTTTAATATCTGACTAATATCCTCTTCAGATAGGTAATTTCTTTTATTACCCAGACTCTTACGCATCTTTTTAAATTTAGCTGATCCATCAATAAGCTGTATTTTACCTTTACGCTCAGCAGGTTTTTCATTGGTTAAAACCCAGATATAAGTTCTAATTCCCGTGTTATAGAATAATTGTTCTGGCAGGCCAATTATAGCTTCTAAACGATCCTCTTCAATGATCCATTTTCGAATATTGCTCTCTCCAGAACCTGCATCACCTGTAAAAAGAGGAGAACCATTGGTAATAACTGCAATCCGTGATTTCTCATCTTTTTTCATTTTAGAGAGCATGTGTTCTAAAAATAATAATTGGCCGTCATTTATTCGAGGTAGTCCTGCTCCAAATCTCCCATCAAAACCATCTTCGGCCTCTCTGGTAACTACTTCTTTATCTTGCTCCCACTTACGCCCATAAGGAGGATTGGAAATCATGAAATCAAATCTATCATATGGCAACTGGTCATTGGATAAAGTACTGGATGGCCCTTTAATATTTCCAGAATCTTCACCTTTTATGAGCATATCTGCTTTACAAATAGCATAAATTTCCTCATTTACTTCCTGGCCATATAATACTACTTCTACTGTGTCATTTATCTCTCTGATAAAGTCTTTACAACTGGTAAGCATTCCACCAGTTCCACAGGCAGGATCATAAATCTTTTTAATTAATCCTCGCTCTTTAAGATGAATTCCATTTTCATTAAAAATGAGTTTGGTCATTAATTCAACTACATCACGAGGAGTGAAGTGCTCTCCGGCTTCTTCATTGGATTGCTCGGCGAATTTACGAATTAATTCTTCAAAAATAGTTCCCATTTCATGATTAGAAACTTTATTGGGGTGTAAATCTACTCTAGATTCTGTGAATTTTTTAATTAGAATAAGTAGTAGGTTGGCCTTGGCCAATCGGCTGATATGGGTTTTAATATGGAAATTTTCAAAGATATCTTTGACATTATCACTAAAACAATCAATGTAATGATTTAAGTTCTCTTCAATATGTTCTGGATCTTCTAGGAGAGATTTAAAATCGTATCGTGAATAATTATAAAATCCTAATTGTTGGCCGTCTTTATCTACAGCTGATTGTTCTAGAATATGTTCTAGATTGTCGAATTGGTCTTTAAATTGGTTATAGGTTTGATGAACATCCGATTTAGAATGTTCTAGTACACTATCAAATCTTTTAAGGACAGTGAAGGGGAGAATTACTTTTTGATACTCGTTTCGCTTGTATGTTCCTCTTAAAAGGTCTGCTAAATCCCAGATGAATGTTACTTTTTCTTGAAAATTACCCATTATTTATCCTCTGATCTTGCTTTTATACATGTTATGATTATGATATTATTTAATACAAAATAAGAGCCTATATTAATATATCATTTTCATCTTTTAAAGTATTAAACTATACTTAATGAATGAATTTAAAAGTACTTTGAATTTATTTCTAAATATCAGAATCCTCCAGATCACTTTCTTCTGCATAATTACCTTTTTTAATTTCTTCAATTATCTCCAATATTCCTCTTTCAAATTCATATTCCCTTATTTCTGGACCCAGATCTGTTGTAATTTTTATTTCCCTAGATTCTTTTTTTAAGCTATTTAAATTTATTTTTACACCATTTCCCTCGAGAATCACTTTGTTAAAAAAATCACATAAATGATAAAAATCTTTTAATTCGAATCTTTTTTTTGATTCATTGAATATTTCTGCATCAATAAGTGATATACATCTAAAGAATAATCTCCAAACTCTAATTACAGTTTCTCTTGGGATATCTGGTAAATTTAAATAATGAGTTTCGCTGTTTCTAACCTGTCTTAAAGAGTTAATATCATTAGATGACAAATTTGAATTAATTTCTTTAATTTCATCTATAAAACCACATGAACCTTCAGTTTCTATATCTTCAATTATTTTTTTAAAACCAATATAGTTCCCATTATCCTTAAATAATCGATTTCCAAGACTTTCAGCTAATCCTTTTACAGAACCTTCAAACATATCTATTAGTTCTTTTATTATGAGCTTACCAAAATCATTGTTGCCATTAAAATAATCTATTAAACCTAGCACAAGAACACGGCGGCAGCGTATGATTAATGCCTCCCTATTTTCGTCAGATAATTTTATTGTTGAAGGCATTTTTCAATTTCCTCTTCAAGTTTATGGATAGAATCCAGAATAATTTCTCTTGATTCTGTTCTAAGTTGAAAATATTCTTTTATTAGGTTAGATATTTCTTTCTGTTCTTCTTTTGAAACTATAGGTATGAAAGTTTTGATTAATTCATTTTTAGGTATTATATCTGTATTGTACCTTATATTGCGCTCTAATTGTTTTTTAAAAAATGCGCTTCTAAAAAATAAAAAAAGGAATTCCGGAAAATATTCTTTAGATTTAATAACAAATACATTCTCATTTGTTATCTGTCTATTTGAGTTCAGATGAACTAATGCAATTTTATCTAATGAATTAATTATTATATCTGAATTTTCTAATTTTTTAGAATTATTTTGAATTTCCCAACTCGATATGTCTTTAAATTCAATGATTTCTCCACTTTTCTGAATATCATTTGGAGAGAAATATTTAAATTTTTTAGCTCTATATTTTTTATTAGATATGTCTAAATATTCATTAGAAAAATTAACAATATCTTTAAATTTTTTCATGCCAAATGGGCTATTTTTTATAATGTTAATACTTTTTATATAATCTGGATTATAATAATTAGCATCCAACCGGAAATCTTTACTAATTTCTTCAGAATTGATTTCATAAGATTTATTTAGACTTATAACTTCGTTTTTAATATTTAGAAATTCATGAAGAATACTTTCCGCTTCTAAATATTTTTCTTTGGCTAATTTTCTCTTTTCATGAGCTACTTTAATTAATTTTTCAAGATTTAACTGGAAAGATTCTGAAAGTATAGGTATTAAAAATTTTTTTATAGATTTTAAATTTATAGAATTGATTAATGATCCTGAAATGTTTAAATTAAATTGTGCTAAACCATATTTCGAATTTAAAAATGTGGCAACATAATAAGGATTAATATTTTCATTTACAGAAATTTTAATAATATTGGAGTTTATGCACAAATTTTCATCATTTTCGATTAGCACTGCAGTATCAATCATATTACTATTTATCGAAATAAGCAAGTCATTTATCTTTAATTGAGAAGTTGGTTCAGAAATGTAGTTAACTGGTTCTTCTACGATTTCAAGTTTTTTTATATTTCTTGATGTAAGCAAGCGGATATTACCATTAGATGAAGGTTTTACGTATCTACCTTTTTTTATTGAATCAATTAAATTGTTAAATTCAACACAAATCTCAGATTTTTCTAATAAATTATATAAATGAGTCTCTAATGAGCTGTAGGACTCAGCATTTAATTTATTTTTCTTTTTGACAATGTTTAGATTAACTAGAGATACATTAGTCATTTTATCACTAAAAACCAAGATTATTGTTTTTTTTAAATTCATTAAAACATTTTATAATTTCAGGGATGTCTGTATCAATAATCGAATCCCCCTCTACATTTTTGAGGATATTACCTTCATCATCCCTTTTAAAGATGTTATTTCCACGTCTATCATGCCCTATTTTTTCAATTTGCCCCATAAATATAGGATAACCTTCTTCATTTATTTTAAGAAGCTTTTTCTTATTTATTTTTTGTAATATTAAAAATGAGAATTTAGATCCTGTATTCGGCATAAATGTTTCTATAGGTAATGAAATAGAGGCTAAAATCCGGGTATTATTGATAATCCACTGCCTAACGTATCCAAAACTAGAACTTATCAATATAATATCTGGTAGAATTATCCCCATTCTTCCATTAGGCTGTAGTAATTGCCAACATTTCTCAATAAATAAAATATCTAATTTTTGTTGTTTTAATAAAGTTTCTGTCTTTTCCCACAGATTATTTTGTTCATTAAAAGACCATTTATATGATAAATCGAATTTTGACAATTCATTTAGCCTAATTTTGGAATTATTGGGAGGATTTGAAAAAACTAAATTAAATTCATAGGGTATTTCATTTGATTCCATATTTTCAATTATATTTTCAAAAGGAAGTAAACTATCTGAATTATAAATTTTAGGGTGGTCATTACCAAATAGAATCATGTTAATTTTGGCTAATTTAACCAATTCGGGATTTATATCTATACCTACAATAGTATTATTTAAATCTAAATTTTTCAATTTATTTTCAGATTTAATGTATTCTACAGATTCAATTAGGAATTTACCACTTCCACAAGTGGGATCAATTATATTATCTTGGTATTTCGGGTTCAAAGTCTTAATAGCTAATTCAATAATTGAAGGAGGTGTAAATAGTTCTCCCTTTGTTCTAATTGAGTTATCGCTAATTAATTTTTCAAAAATGGCATTTCTAATATCTTCTTTTGTGTTTATTAACGAAATTTCCTGCAGACGTCTAACAATTTCTGCTATAGAAATAGGTTTTAATGAAATTTCCGTTTTATTATAAAAAATATCTGGATAATCTGTTTTGGTTTCAGTCCATAATTCTTGAATTCTATTAATAAATGATTTTGATTCTTTATTTTCAATTAAACATCTATATTCGCTTTCAGATATCCAAAACTTAGTGTCAAACCTTTTAGATTTTTCATCTACTAATTTCATCATTATTAAATTAATTAGTTCATTGGTCAACGTTTCTTTTAAAAAAGCTTCATTAGTGTATAGATAATCATATATTTCATTTAAACGATTGTTAATATTAAAACTAGATTTTAACTGATCTTTTTTAATTTGTTTTTCTAAATCTAATATTTTTTCACCATATTTCGGAATTCTGACAATTTCTTCAAAATGATTATTAATTTTTCTAAGAAAAACTATGTTTTTTCCAGTATAGAATATACCATATTCTGCGTTAGATACATCCATGTAATCTTTTAATTGTTTAATTCCAAGTTTAGAATAATCTTTCTTGATTTCAACTATTATATATGGATTTTTTGGTTGATCATTATTTTTAAAAACTATAATGTCCGCTATACAATTTTGGATCGGAGAGTTAGTATTAATTAACTCTTTTGGGTATTCCCATTCTAAAATTAATCTATTTTTTATTTCATTAATTAAAATGGATTCAATTTCCATCTTATTTCACTTCCAATACATAGTTCTCTCATTAATTGTGATCTTCAGTATTATTAAATTATTAATTGTAATAATAAATGTTCCGAATTAGATCTAAATAATAATTTTATAAATATAATTATGATAAAATAAATAATTTTTTAATATAAAGTTCATATTAAGAATAACTAAGATCTCATAAAAATCCAACAAAATAATTTAACTGGCGATAAAATGATAGAACTCCTATTCTTCCCCATCATGGTTTTTTTAGTAGCCCCTATTCGTTTAAGATCCCTTAATTCCTTTTTTAACCAAATTCCAATTAACTGCCCCACAATTGCACCGAACGGCCTCCGCGGTTGTCCCGTTTTTACTCAGATGTATAATGCCCCCACATACCTTTACGTGAATGTTAAAGTGCTAAAAGCTGGTAGTTTCTTATTTGGCCCAAATGAAACTACAAAAGTAAACGTAGTAACTACAACAGAAAAATCAGTGGGAATGCAGAAAACAGGATTACCAATAGCAGGATTAATACTAGCTATGCTTGCGGTTTTTGGTCGGTTTTTACTGCAAAAAAGGAAATAGACTTTTTTCGTTCTTTGATGTATTTTCCTAAGCTTAATTTCGTCTCATGACTCCGTAACGCTCACTCAAAAAAAGAATATTCACCACAATCCTTCCCCAATGAAAATCT
>CAYUFT010000007.1:0-42535 GCA_964444115.1 uncultured Methanobacteriaceae archaeon | reverse complement strand
CCGAAGGTGGCCTGAGCCTGGGTGGCCACAAAAAGAGTAAGTCGAAGTTTTTCTCTAATAGAATCGCTTATTTCAACAATTTTTTCTATGAAAGTATTAGATTTATCGTCAATAGATTTTAGGCTGCTGCCATGAGCCTCATTTGTGATAAAGTTATTAAAAGGGCCATTAGCATGGAAATCCATTCTACGGTCATCCCTTAAAATTCCCACCATATTTTTAAAACCAAGGGTTGCACCGGCCTGGCTATGAGAGCTTAATCGAGGTAAATTTATGATGTGATCAACTTTTTCAATCCACTTGGTGACATGAAATCCATGGGGCCACGAAGGAGTATGATTTGACTGATAATGAATAAAACCATCATCCCAGCCCTCAGATTCAAAACTTATAAATTCATCATCAATAGTACCCATTCCTGAATTTACATAATTATCACGAGTATATCCATGTATTACTCCTGAAGGATCGTGAAGCACATCTTTTAGGCCAGATTGATCTCCAATCAAAACCTTTGCTCCATTTTCAGTGAGGATTTCTGAGATTACCTTAATTGAAAGGGGGTGGGTGGTAGAAGGATAAGGATCGGGAGAATTCAAGGCCGGCTTTAAGAGAACAATATCTCCTGAGGATAACCATTCTAAGTTATTGGTAGATTTTAAAAAAACATTTTTAATGGATTCACTGATAGAATTAGCCTTAGAATCTGATACTCCCTCAACAAAAACAGTGTTATCACTCATTTTAACATCTCTTACTTTTAATTGCAACTGAGAACATGGATTATAATCTGTTGTTGTTACTATTTATTTTTAAAACATCACAATCTCAAATTAATCTATTAAAATCAATTTTTACTAAATTTAAATTTATTCGATACTATCATATAAACGAACCATAAAAAAGTGATTATTAATGGATATAACAGGGTCCATTTAAGAAAAACAAATATTATGCCTGTAAAAATCAAAGAAATAAGGCTGACGATTACTCCCAGTTTGCTTTCTTTTAGAAGAACAATCCCTGCTGCACAACCACCTAAATAAGTTAGAATAAAAGTTGCATTGGGTATTTGAATCAAGGTGGAAATTGAAACTAACCTACTACTAAATACTAGCAATAAAATAGTAAAACAAATTCCAAGAAAGCCTAGTCCTCCTAGAGGAGTATTATATTTTTTTGATAAATGTGAAAGCGATTTTGGAGCATACCCCGTTACAGATAAAGAATATGCTAAGCGTGAAGTTGCACCAATATAAGCAATAGCGGGAGCAATACAGATAAATAGTGCGGCAAAACCAGCAATTATTGCGCCATATTGGCCAAAATAGGTTTTTATAATGTACATCAGCGAAACATCAGATATGTTAGGACCATAACTATGTGTTCCCACTACTACAAATGCTGTCAAAAAATAAATTACACTAATAACTGCCGCGGCAATTATAGCTCCCCGCACGGCTTCTTTTTCTGGATTTTCAAACTCCCCTGAGATATGGGATATAGCTTCCCATCCTATGAAGCACCAGAATAAAATCGTGGCTGATTGTCCCATACTAAGCCATCCTTGGGGCATAAATGGGACAAAATTTGCAGGATTTATATGGGTCAAGCTTCCGGCAATGGTAACTGACAGAACGGCTATTATAGTTAATACCACGGCAACTTGAATCTGTCCAGTTATTTTCATTCCATAATAATTGGTTAAAAGTCCGGCCGACAATATGACCACTGCTATGGCCAGCCGGTAGGTATCATTTAATCCAATTGCTGCACAAAAATAACCTGCCCCAGTTAGGGCAAGCACCGGTGCACCTACCACCACGGACATAAGAAAAAACCAGCCAATCAAGGACCCAATGTGATTATTAAATGCTTTCGATACAAAATGAGAAACTCCACCTTCATTAGGATATTTAGCTGATAAAAGACCCATAGTTAAAGCCATGGGTAATACTACTGCGGCCATAATGCCCCATGCAATTAATGATGCGGGCCCTGATACTTCAGCAACCAATCCGGGAATAATTAATATTCCAGAACCTAATACGGCACCTATATACAAGGCAGTAACATGTGATAATTTAAGTGTGGGCTTAAATTTAGTATAGTCATTCATTTTTATTCCTTAAATCCTGTCAATTATGGTCTTTTACTTGAAATTATATTTCACAATTTATTTTTTCAGCAATGATTTATTTAGCTGTTTTATGAATATTTTAGGAGTTATAATATATTTTAAACTAATTTATAACTATTGTTAACTTAATTAATTAAAGAATATATATCGTTTCAAGATTCCTTAAAAAAGATTAAAAAGAGTATCTGATTTACATCTTAATGTTGCGGTTTTCCAAACGTTGTGCAAAGTGAATAGCTTCTTCAAAGGCATCACTATGATGTCCAGAGGCCAACTGTTTTTTACATTCTTCATCTGAAAATAATCTCATTTTTGCTGCTCTACAAGGATAATGCTGTAATTTAAGGCCGGCTTCTATGGGTAAACTTTCAGGATCTGGAATTTGACCCGTATATTTTTCATTAATAAAATCAGCCACAAAGGCGGTGGATCCACAAGGGGAAGTTCTTAAAACCACGGCTTCCTTAAATTTATTTCCATCTAACAATAATTCTATTTTAGGCTTCCCAATTTTTGATACAAACTCATCAAAGGCAGGATTACCATTTTCTTCTAGCTCACACATTATATAGGGGCAGGTGACATTTCCATATTTTTCTAACTGGTTTTTAAAACCTTCACCATTCCAAGCAGCAACAATAATCCAATCAACGTCTTTATTGATCATATGGATCAGATCCAAGGTAACATCCGGGTGGGTGGTATAGGTTATTAGTATATTGGCTTCTTTTATTTTAGTTAATAAGTCTTCAGGAATTTCTAACTCATCCATAAATGTAGATGATGGTTTTTCCAGTTCAATAAACTCAGCATCAAATTCCATTTGTATAGTTTCATAGGCCCGGTCACCATATGGTCCGTCGGTTACAATTACCACTTTTAACATGTTCAATCCCTCCAGAATTAAAATATATTTTAAATAATTTTACTAGTTAATGCTAGCAACAAGAATCATCATTGCTTTTATTTATTTGATTTAGATCACAACAGCCTGATTTTTTACAATTATCATCTTCAGTTTTATTAATCTGATAATTATATAACTCCTGAACCCAATCTCCTAATTCATCCCGCATATTTCTGTAAAATTCCACTCTTTCTTCTTTATTACCTTCAAACGAAGATAAATCCTCGAATGGCTGCTTGAAATATTTTTTACCACCAATAAAGAAGGGGCAGGCATTATATGGATTTCCACATATGGTAACAACATAATCGAATTCTTGACCTTCATAGTCTTTTAAACTACTTGATAATTGTTTTGAAATGTCAATTTCAATTTCAGCCATTATCTCTATTGCCATAGATTCTATTTCTTGTGGGTCACTCCCGGCACTAAAAACATCAAATTCTTCTCCATAGAAATGCCTAAAAAATCCTTCTGCCATTTGGGACCGGGCCGAGTTGTGGATGCACATGAACAAAATTCTTTCTTTTTCAGATTCGATTTCCATAATTCTCACTCTTAAAATTAGATAAATTGCTTAATAAACACAATTAGAGTTTTAATTTACAATAAAATTTATTTCAAGGAATTAACTATATTTAATAAATGGCCAGTGGAAATTGAGGAATAGAGATAATGCACTGGCCATAATTTGATCTTTACCTGAAAGATATTATCAAATCCTTTTTTGAGATATATTAAATAGAAAGTCACATTTCAAAACAATTCGAATTCTAATATTATTACTAGGGGAACTATTTAATCAACATTGAATCGTGATATAACCATTTATTTGAGAAAATAGTAAATAATAGAAATTTAATAATTAAAATTATAATCATTGTATATTTAGAGGCTTTTTCATGAAAATCAATCGTTGTTGTCCTACTGATCCGGAAATGAAAATGAATTGGGAGAATGAACTCCAAGAAGACTCCCATTCTCTTAAAAATCCAAATATTGATGAAACTGCTTCTTTACTTAAAATATTAAGCAATCCTTCTAGATTAAAAATGGTTCTTTTGTTATCTAAAAGGGATTACTGTGTTTGTGAATTTGTTATTTTATTGAATGAAAAACAAAATTTAATCTCTTATAATTTAGGAATTCTAAAAAAACATGATATGGTGGACTCTTACTATAATTCTAAGGATAAATATTATACCTTAAATGAAAAGGCCATGAATATAGTTCGATGTTTGAAGCAGAATTTAATTCTTGATTAAATTAACTTAAATTTGTTAAAAAGGTTTATTTTTATTATTTTTTTATTAAATATGCTCAAATTATCACATTTAATTAGAAAACTTATTATCATATGAAAACAATTCAATCATAAATATAATATCTTCTTAAGTGATTTCATGGCCATATTCAAAGATAAATTTCAGGAATTAGAAGAAAATAAAGATATTAATAGTCTAATTGAGCTATTAAATGCTAATAAATGGCAACATCGATACAAGGCTCTTGTATCATTGATAAATATTAGGGATAGCGCTGCGATAGAGGATGTAAGGAAATTATTAGACGATAAAAACGCTACTGTTCGAGAAACTGCTGCTACTTATTTTATAATGAATAATGCTTTTCCTAAAACTAGGCCGGAGGATATAAAATTATATCCATACCATATAAGAAATTCTTACATCAGAATCAAAAGAATCATTGCCAATTCTGATGACTCTATTCATTCAGAAAGTGCTGCAAGGGAAGATATCAATAATAAATTAAAAGAAGAAGCTGCAAATTTAGGGGCCAATGCCATAATTGATGTTAAGTATAATAATATGATTTTTAAATTCTTTAAAGGTATTAAATACCAGGGAACGGCAATTATTATAGATAATGCCGAAGAAGTTCGTCCGAGGGTAGATAATTCCTGGTTTATGGGTGGTTATTTTATAGGAATTGGATTATTATACTTCAATGATAGCAGCATTATACTTATTCCATATGGTCTTTTTATGATATTTTCTGAAATTTTTATCAGAAGAGGCTACAAAAATAAGACATATTTTCTAGTATTTTTAGTCGCATTGACTGCTTCAGCATTAATATGGATTAATTTCATTTTTAAAAATGGATATCAATATTTTAATTTCTATTTTTACTTTATCACAGCTTTTTTTATAAGTTTAATAATTCTATTTATTTATGAATACCGAAAAAGAAAAACAGATCCTAAAATGATCTGGAAAAACAAATGGGGATTTTAATTAATTATTTAATTATAAATAAAAAAATTATCTTAGCCACTATGTTATATCTATTCTCCCAATTCCCTTAAATTGGCCTGAAAACTACGCTCCACAATAGGATTAGCGGCCATCTCAGGAATTCCCAGCTCTTTTAAAACATTCTTAGTAAATTCCAGTGAATTAGCATCCTCTTCATTTTCAGAAACCTTGGCCACCGTATCATTTATTGTTTTTAGATAATCAATAGCTTCTTCAAAGATTAGATACAATTCATCGCCTTGCTGCGGATCATCCCAGGAAGATAAAAGCCATTTCAACTTTTCTATATCTTTTAGCTTTTCAATGGATTCTAATGAGGCCCTATAATCATCATAAATAGGTAATCCTCCTTTAAGGGGAATGGCATCTCCACTAAATAAAATTTTTTCTTCTCTTAAAAATAGGGAAATAGAGCCATTAGAATGGCCAGGAGTGTGAATAACCTTTAAATTTAATTTTCCATCCAATTCAAATTCATCTCCATCTTCCAGGACAATGTCAACCTCCACCGGCCCATCCACTAGAGAATGGAAGTTAGGAACTGGCCTTTCTTTGAATTGTAAATCAATATCTTCAATCCATTCTTTTTCGCCACTATGGGCGGCCACTTCACAGTATGTTTTTCTTTTTATAGAACTGGCAGAACCAATATGGTCTGGGTGGGAATGGGTTAAAATCAGCAAAGTTAGATCTTCAGGATCTAATCCAATCTCTTCCATATAATCAAAGATTATCTCTTCTGAGTTTTTTACACCACTGTCAATGAGAACTAAAGTGTCTCCAGCTATTAAATAAGAGTATACAAATCTTTCCAGTATTCCCGTCTCGGTTTTTATTTCAAATGGTATTTTTAAAGCGTGAACATATTTACTAATCTGCATTATAATTAACTCCCTGAATTTTATTCTTTATATTCAATATTGTGACGGCTATGATTAAAGTTTTTAATAAAAACGACTCAAAATCATGTTTATTATCTCATCAATAGTCACTGGATGAAAAAATCTTTTACTTTTAGAAATTCACCACGTGGTGAAAAATCATCTTCAAATTATTTCCAGTTCTAATTAAAACAATGTTAAACAATTATATTATTTTAAACTAATATCTATAGTGATACTATGAAAATTCTACGATTTACAGGAAAAGAGGCCCTAGGCGAACCAAAAATTGGAGTCTTAATCAATGAAAAAGTGGTGGAAATAGGCCCATCTCTATTTGATTTCCCATTATCTGAAAAAGATTTAGATAAAAAACAAGAATATTTGCTGGAGGATATTAAAATTCTTCCTCCCGTTGATCCATCTAAAGTCGTGGCTGTAGGATTAAATTACAAGGACCATGCAGCAGAATTGAACATGAAGATTCCTGATGAACCTATTATTTTTATTAAACCTTCTACTACGGTCATAGGACATGAAGACCATATTATTTACCCGCCTCAGAGCAATAATGTTCATTACGAGGCCGAACTGGCTATTGTTATTTCTAAAAAAGCAGAAAAAGTATCAGAAGAAGATGCCAGGGACTATGTTTTGGGTTATACGATGCTTAATGATGTTACGGCCCGTGATTTACAGGAAACTGATGGTCAATGGACCAGATCCAAAAGTTTCAATACTTTCTGCCCATTAGGCCCCTGGATTGAGACAGATGTAAATCCACATGATAGAAATATTTCTTTAAGGGTCAATGGTGAATTGAAACAGGATTCCAATACTGAAAATCTAATATTCTCTGTAGAAAAGATTATTAATTTTATCTCAAATATAATGACTTTAAATCCAGGCGATGTTATTGCTACGGGTACTCCTCCAGGTGTGGGCAGCTTACAAGTGGGAGACATTGTAGAAGTAGAAATAGAAGGTATTGGTATTTTAAGAAATGTAGTTAGTTCACCATAGCCCGTGGGTTAAATTATTATTTCACTTTTATATTAATTTTTTAGAAACTTTCATTTAATTAATTCCTATTATTTTTGGCGTACTGTTTTTTCAGTAAATTTACAGAAATTTCTGTCCCATGGCCTGGTAAGTAGGTCACACAACCAGTTTCAAGGAGTTTTCCCCAGCTTTCAACCATTAATTGAGTATCATCGGCAAAAGGTGGAAATATGGACCATTTAAAAACTCCAAACATAGCATCCCCCACAATGGCCAATTCATCATCAATTATTAGGCTGATAGACCCGGGAGAGTGGCCAGGTGTATGTATGAGATAGGCCTGGAATCCAAATTCATTTAAATCAAATTTTTCATCAACTGCAATGTCCAGATGAACTGGATCATATTTGTATCTGCTTTGAATTCTTTTTCCAACGAAATTAATTAAAAATCTGGTTAGACTATTGGTTCCCTTGGGCAAGGGACTATCTCCCTTTTTTAAATAATTTGCTTCGCTCTCATGAACGATTACTTTACATTCATATTTCTCTTTAATTTTACCTGCATTTTCACAATGGTCAAAATGAGTATGGGTCAGTATTAAGCAGGATAACTGGTTTTCACCCAGAATATCATCCAGATTTTTACTTAATTTTCTCCAGGAGCTTTTACGACCAGTATCTATTAAAAAGAATTTATCATTTGAGGAAACTAAAAAAGAATTACTTCGGCCCGATAGAACTTGATAAATGATCAATCCATTGCTTGAAATCCATTTTTTCATTTTTAGCCTCTATTTTAACTTAAATAAGATTTAGTCTTACTTTTATTAACTTTTATATTTTTTAAATACTGTTATAATAGTTTAATTCATTTTTATTTTATTGGCTATATTTTTATTTTTTTCTTCTAAAAAGCATTATAAATTAATTTAATCCAGAATCAATTATTATTTAATAAAAAAATTATTATATATGCTGTGATATAGTATTAATAGTGATTTTATGATAAAAATTAATGAAAAAGCCCCGGTAATTGCCCGAGCTAAGATAGAAATTAATGCTGATCCAGAATTAGTTTGGGAAATCATGGCAAATATAGAAGAATGGCCCCGATGGAATCCTGAAATAAAATCTGCGATTATTTCTGGTGATTTAAGTGAAGGTACTAATTTTCAATGGAAAGCAGGCCCGGGAACAATTACTTCACAGATTTTGGAAGTGGATCCTCCTAAAACTCTGGCCTGGAAAGGAAAAACAATGGGAATAAAAGCGATTCACCTATGGAATATTGATTTTATTAATGAAAAGACTGTGGTAAGTACTGAAGAGTCATGGGATGGCATTATTGTACATTTAATGAAAGGAACAATGCAAAAATCCCTGCAAAAATCAATTAATGCTGGTTTGGAATATTTAAAAATCGAATCTGAAAAGAATAGATAGAAAAACAATAAATGATTAATGCAAAATCAAATAATATTTTTACCAGTATGCCCATATTAAACACAGTGATCAAATTGAATGAAGAGTCAAATAAGAATAGTAAAAATAATATCAAATTAAAAAGATTTTTAAAAGAAAAAGAACCTAAAAAACCAGAGTTTCTTATAGCTATAATTGTGAATGTTATTTTGTTATATGTGGTCAATAACCTGGTTTCATGGAATATATCGTTTATCACGGTTTCTTTCAATGATATTTTGTGGATTTTGAATATTTCCATAGTTGCGAATATCTTGGCCAATATTATATTCTTAATTTACTTTTCGGGTTGGTTAAAAAGTTTAATTCAAATTTTACTCAACATAATTGGTATTTTAGTGATTTATTATCTTTATGTGGTGTTTCCATTTGTGTTTTCCAATATCTGGATTACCTGGGGACTGGGAATAGCTTTGATACTTGCTCTTTTTGGTATGGTAATAGCCACCTTTATTGAAGCTGCAAGATTCATTTTGATTTATATTATTAAAATAGATAATTAGGGATATAACTTTAAATAGTCCCTTTAACTATTTTTTATTTTTATTTTATCCTAATCAAACCTTCACTTTTACCAGTAATGCACTCTGCACCCTTTTTCCCAACAATAAATGTGTTTTCTATTCCAACCATTCCTATATCCTTAATTCCTTTTTTAGGTTCCAGGGCAAAAACCATTCCTTTTTGTATAGGGTCATTGAATCCTTTAGCAATCACTGGTAATTCATCAACTTGTAGGCCAATGCCATGGCCTAGAAATTTCACAGTTCTATTGCCAAAACCCATGAAATTTTTTAAAAACTCGCTTTCTAAGTTATTTATTATATTTCGATAAATTTCTGAAGGAATCATTCCCGGACGTAACATCTCTACAATATCATTTTGAACTTCCACGCATTTCATCTGGGCCTCTGCAACGTGTTCTGGAGGATTTTGGCCAAACATGTAGGTGCAAGTTTTATCGGTGTGATACCCATCCACGCCGGAACCAATATCCAGGTAAACCAGATCCCCTTTTTTTAATTTCCTCTGACGACTTCCAATTAATGGTACGGCCGGGCCCAGGCCATAATTACCACTGGCTCCATCAAAATATGATGGATAAATCGAACTTTCACCAAAGCAGACATGACCCAGTACCATTTCAGTTTCAAACATACCAAAACGGGCCACACCGTGATGGCCCTCTTTAATCATAATGGAATAAAGTTTGGTGGCTAAATCTGATTCGCTCATACCTTCTTTTAAAATTTCAGGTACCATATTTTCCAGAACATTTTCATGAATTTTTCCCGATTTTCGCATTAAAGAGAGTTCATAATCACTTTTAATGGCCCGGACTGCCAACACATCTTTATCTAATGATTCAATATTTTTAAAGGGGAAATGCTTTTGAAATCTTTGGTACATGGCCAAGGGAACTACTTCGGTTTCCAGATAAACTGTTTCTGGAATTTGTTCAGGTGCTGCTTCCCGGTAACTTCTCATAGGTTGAATATTGTCAAATAATGATTCATCAAGGGCCCTTTCATAGCTGCGCCTTACCCAATAGGTGGCCTCATCATCGAGGGGGATAATTAATATCCCGTCCTGCATGGTGCCGGTGAAATAGTACTGGTTGATTTTGCTGAAAATTACACAGATTTCCCAAGAGGGATTTGATAAATTCATGTGATTTTTAAATCGTTTCATACGATTTTTTAATTCTGTGGAAGGAACTTTTTCCATTTTAAGAACTCCTTATTATGAATAAATTTCATTGATACTCAGTGGTTGTTATTTAATTATATTAAATTTTTATTAAAAAAAGTTTAGGAATTAATTAAGTTTATTAAAATTGAAATATAATATTTATTAGTGATTTCTATGAAAAAAGTGAGTGATTTTGAAGGTTTAAATGGTAACATAGTAGCATTTAAGGAACAAGTATCTGATGCAGAAAAAATAACCTTTGTCGGGGCTCCAGGTGTTTGCACCCCATTTGCAGAGCTTTTTGCTTATGCTGTCCGGGATAAAAAGTCCTGTTTTATTACCTTAACTGATATTGAAAGTGCCAGGTCTTTTAAACTTACTCCACAGGGAATGCAATTATCCGAAGCTGCAGATCCACAGGCAGATGTAGTGGCCTTACTTGGTGGATTGTCCATGCCCCAAGCTAATGTTAATGTCGATGAATTAAATGAAATGATTGGTAAAATTCTGAATGAGAATGGTAAAATCATTGGATTAAGTTACATGGATATGTTTGTAGAGGCTGGATGGGAAAATAAGGTTAATTTTGACTGTATAATAAATGGAACCCTAATAGGGTCGGTTAATAGTTACAAATAATATATAAAAAAGAATATTTATAATTAAAATCGTATTAATTACTTTATTGGATTGTTTTTCGGATTTTAGAATAAATTAATTCAAATGCATTTATTTTCAATTAATTAAAAAAAATTATAGTTCCCAAATAATTAACTTTATTACTTTATTTAACTAAAATATAACATAATAAATGGCAGGATTTTTCTAAAAAATCCTTTTTTAGAGTTAATTGAATAATGGGTGATAATATGGTAAAATGGGGACCGGTTATTGTCGGGTTTTTCCTGGCAATTATATTAGGTAATTTATTTGGAGCTTATGTAAATCAATACTGGGGCGTGAATTTAGGACTGTTCATTTCAGGTTTCATTGTTGGCTATTGGGTCCATGAAGGATTTTTCGGTGGAATATGGAATGCTACTGTGGCTGGATCATTGGGGGCCATTGTACTGGCTATTTTATTGGTTGTTGGTGGAACAATCTTTGGAGGCCTGGCTGGATTTGCAGCGGGTGCTGTAACTGGAGCAACTGTTGTAATCGCTGCTTTGATTCTTAATATAGTATTTATGGGAGTCGGAGGAGCAATTGGCGGACTATTAGCAGGTAGTGATTAAAAAACAATTTTATAAATCCGTTAAAATTTTTATTTCTTTTTTTAATATTATTTTTTAATTTATATTGATTTAAAAAACCCTACTTATTCTTTTTATTTACATTGAATATGAAAAAAATGTTATATTTAAAAATAAAATGATTTGTGAATAAAATTAATTAATTAATTATAATCTAATTTGGCAGATTATAATCTATTAACTGCATTCTCTATTCTTTTTAAGGCCTCTTCAAGAATAGCTTGGGGACAAGCAATATTTATCCTTGCAAAACCACTACCTTCTTTACCAAATATAAATCCATCATTTAAACCTACTTTGGCATCTTTTAACAGGAATTTTTTCAGTTCCTTATCATCTAACCCTAATTCACGGCAATCTAACCATATTAGATAGGTTCCCTGGGGTTTAATAACTTTAATTTTCGGAATTTTACCTTCAGTATATTCCACTAAAAAGTCCAAATTTTGGGCAATATACTCCATGACTTGCCCTAACCATTCATCTCCATAACGATAGGCTGCTTCTAGGGCGGTAAGGCCAAAAAGATTAGGACCAGGTACAATTCCAGATTGAGTATTTATAAAATTTTCTCTAATTTCTTTATTGGGGATAATTATGGAAGAAACATCTAGACCGGCCAGATTGAATGTCTTACTAGGTGACATGCAGATTATGCAATTCTGTTCAAATTCCTTGGAGATAGTGGCAAATGGAGTATATTTATTATCATCAAAGAGGATTTCACAGTGGATTTCATCTGAAATTACTACTAATCCATTATTAATGGCCATCTTTCCTAGTTTTGTTATTTCTTCCTTATTCCATACGCGCCCTACCGGGTTGTGAGGATTGCAAAATATTATGGTTTTTATACGATTAGGATTACTTCCCAGGCCGCTGTGGGGAAGAAGCTTAGCTTCTAAATCTTCAAAATCGATTTCATATTTTCCATCAATAAGTTTCAGGCCATTATTCACTATCTGACATCCGCTACTGGTTACTGCTGGGAAGAACGGGTAATAAACTGGCTGTTGAAGTAGTACTTCATCGCCCGGATGAGTTAAGGAACGAATTGCAATATGTAGTGCTGGAACCACACCTGGAGTAAAAACTACCCACTCTGGTTCAATATCCCAATCAAATTTATCCTTCATTCTTTTAACAACTGCATCAACAATTCCTGCACCCGGACGGGTGTAGCCATAAAACGGATGTTCAATTCTCTCTTTTAGAGCTTCTTTAATTTCGTCGGCCACTGGAAAATCCATATCTGCTACCCATAATGGAATTATGTCATCTTCTCCAAATACCGAGCCAATTAAATCCCATTTTAAACAATCAGTATCTTTTCTATTGCATACCTGGTCAAAATCATATTTCACTTTTAATACCTCTTAAATAATCTTAAATTTCTATTCTTAGTTTCTATTTATTTATACAATTTATTCAGTAATATTTTATAAAAACTTAACTATTGTTATATATTATCTTGTTTAAAATGAAAATATAATTATAAAATTAACTAATTAAGTTCAACATCTACTAACTCATTAACACACTCAATTGACCTTTCAATCGCATCAGAGGCCATTATAACATTCAAGGCACCATTATTACAAATCTCAGCACATCTACCACAAATTCTACATTTTTCTCTATCTATTATTGCTTTTTTATTTTCTAGTTTAATAGCATTCACAAAACAAATATCTTCCCGGCATCTACCGCATCCGGAACATTTATCGTCTTGGAATTTAAGTTCCACACCGATCATAGGCCCAATACTTCGGCCCATTTTTTCAGGAAGATCTGGAGTCATTTTCCACAAACAACAGCAAGGACAGCAGTTACAAATGGTTAAAAGTTCTTCTTTAGACCCAGTATTTAACCACACACTGTCCAGTTTGTTTCTACCAATAATATGCACCAAACCTGCTTTTTGACATTTTTCAACGTGATTTATAGCTTCTTCAGCAGTCACTGTTTTTCCTAATTTTGATGAGATTTTTTTAGCACCAGGGCCCATAAATAAACAGCCTAAATCATGCGAATAATCAGTACAATCATTAGAAACACGACATAAACAGGAATCCATAATAACATGAGTATTTGATTTTTTTATTATTTCTTTCAATATCTGGCTGGGCAGTACTGTGTCCTTAGAAACTGGAATTTCAGTATCAAGGCTTATTTCTGCTATATTAAGGTTGTCTTTAGCAACAGTACTATCTCTAGGTAGTACTATCATGTCATCCCCTTCAAAAAATAGTTTATTAGCTGCCCAGGCCAATGGAGGAAATTTTTGACATGTCCGAGCCATGAAAAAGCGAAGATTAAAAGTTGTCTTAACAATTTGTATACTAATGTCAGATACGGTTATTCTGGCCATTTATTATCTCCAATAATATTTTATTGATTCAATTTGCTTAAAAAAAATTTGACTTGTTAGTAAGTGGATTATAATTTAATAGTTGAAATTAAAATTTCTATTTCTTTGGTTCGATTAAGTACTTCTCCTACATTACCATTGAATTGAATCATGTAAATGATTTTTTCATGCCCAGTTATAACAAAAACACTTTCGGTATGGTCTGTATTATTAATCCCTAAATAATAAATACTTGAACCATTAATTACCGCTTTCTTATCGTATATTATTTTACTTCCAGATGTTTTAAGATCATTTTTTGTAAGATTTTTAAATTTTTCAACTGATTCTACATCATAAATGGTATATTTATCAACCACCACTGTAGCGTTTTTAATCAAAAAATCTCCTAAATTTTCTGTATTAGGTCCAACATTGGTATTTGGATCTAATTTAATCCAGCTTGCGGGATGGATGAAGCTAATTCCTCCATTTGAAAATGTCACATTATTTTTTTCACTATAAAATGTTCCATTATCAATATTACTATAAAAAGAATTTTTAAAAACATCAGAAACAGAGTTACTAACACAGCCACTTGATAAAATAATCATTAATAAAAGTATTCCAAATATAAAATTAAAACGAATTTAAACACCTCCTAAAAAAGTATTAACCGTTTTTATATTTATTTATTTTTTATAGTTATGTGTCTCTACTACTTTTATGAATAATCGATTTATGGATAATGAGAATATAATTCTGTAATAAATTCAATTTTAGAAATTTAATCTGCTAAGTTCAGTGGAATTTCATAATGTGGCTGTTCTGTATGAATTTCATCTATTAAATCTTTATCAAAAATATCTTTATTCTTTAAATCAGAATCTAAATATCCCAAATTTTTTAATAATGGTAGAAATTTCATGCTTGAATTAATATACTCATCAGGCAGACTAGCACAGTACTTGGGTGATACTTTGAATGTTTCCAGTGCAAATGAATTATATTTAATGTCTAATTCTGCACTGGCAATTTTTGATGACTTTTCTGGAAATTCACGGATCATATTACATGTTTCTTCATGGACTTTTAAAAATTCCTCTACAAATTCTACTTTTTCATTTAAAATATTTTCTCTTATGGCAATTCCATAACTGGGATTGTAGGGCCATAAAACTTCTGGAGATATAACTACTTGTGCAGATGCGATGGAAGATGCAGCCACGGCCATAGCAGGAGTTCCCACACCAGCATCTATCTCACCTTCTTCTAAAGCATAGGGAATGAGATCGGCCCAAGCGTAATTTTTTATCTCAATATCATGATTGGCGACCACTTCTCGTATTATAACATCATGTATGCATCCTCTAGATGGAACACCAATTTTTTTCCCTTCAAATTGTGAAACTATATTATTTAAATCGTTTTCATCTACATTTTTCCCGGGGTGAACTGTCTGGCAATTATCCGAGGCTACCATCACGGTTCCTTCCACATGTCCTCCCGCGATACACTTTAAACTCAATCCATTATTTATTCCAATCATCACTGGGGGAAGGCCAATGTATCCTAGATCTATTTCCCCGGCAGAAAAACCTTCTATCATGGCGGGGCCGGTGGCAAATAGCTGCCAATCTATTTTTTCTCCACCTATTTCATTATATAAATTTTTTATAATCAGGGAGCTGTGATATATTGTGGATAAATAACCAATTTTCATTTCTATTCCTCATGCTTCTATCAATACTCTAAGTGCTATTATAACAATTGTTATATTTAAATGTTAATTAAATTTATAAAGATTTGTTTAATAAAAGTAGAATCAGAAATTATCTGAGAATAGGGTGGTAAGTAATATATTTAAATTAATTTTTAATAATATTAGAATCTATTCTTGATTTATAATAGATTTTAGATGAAATTATACAATTTAATTCTCATTTTATAAAAAATATTTAATAATTCTCCAAAGTTTTTTATCAAATAAGAAATAAGAAATAATAAAGACATTTATAATTACTAATTACTAATTAATTTTATTCATAATAGGGAGTTGGGGTAACGCAATGTCTTATGATAACGAAAAATTATCCAGTGGGATATCAGGGTTTGATGAGATTTTAATGGGTGGATTTGTACCTAAAAGATCATATCTACTTCGTGGAATGCCTGGAACAGGTAAAACTGCTCTGGGAATGCATTTTCTATCTGAAGGTGCGAAAAATAATGAGAAAGTGCTTTTCATTAACATGGGGGAACCCACAGATCAGATTATTGAAAATGCCCAAAAAATGGGTTTTAAGGTGGATAATATTGATTTTTTAGATTTAAGTCCTGATGAAAGTTTTTTTTCTAAAATGGGGGCTTATGATATATTTTCTCCTGCTGAAGTGGAACGAGAATCTACTACCTCTGAGATAATTGAAAAAATTGAATCATTAAACCCCCAAAGAGTATTTTTAGATCCTATAACTCAATTTAGATATCTTTCGACTGATGAATTCCAGTTTAGAAAACAAGCTCTATCATTTCTCAGATTTTTAACTGATAAAGGAGCTACCGTTTTATTCACCTCTGAATTTAGTGCTCATGATCCTGATGACGATCTACAATTCATGAGTGATGGTATAATTAACCTTGATTTTTTCTCGGAAGGTAGAAGTATCTCCGTAAGCAAATTCAGAGGATCAGGTTTCCGTTTTGGAACCCATTCTATGAGAATAACTCCAGATGGTGTGAAAATATATCCTCGTTTGCGCCCTATGTTAAAAGAAAAAGAGTTCAAACACGAAACCATATCTTCAGGGGTTCCTGAGATCGACGAACTTTTACATGGAGGTATAGAAAGAGGTACAGCAACTATTCTCAGTGGCCCCAGTGGTGTTGGTAAAACTACTATCGGAATTCAATTTATGAAAGAAGCTGCCGGTCGAGGTGAACGTTCAGTTGTATATACTTTTGAAGAAAGTTTAGAAAGTCTTATAAACCGATGTGAATCAATTAATATACCGGTCAAAAGTATGATTAATACGGGTATGTTGGAGGTAGTTCCAGTAGAGCCTCTTCGATATTCACCTGAAGAATTTGCACAACTGGTACGTGAAGAAGTTGATTCTAATGAATCTAAGATTGTAATGATTGATAGTACATCTGGTTACACCCTATCCCTACGTGGTGAAGATCCAGTAAGCCATCTGCACTCTCTCACCAAATATATGACCCGTAGTGGGGTTACAGTTATTCTTATAAATGAAGTGGAAAATATCACTGGGGGCCTTAAAGTAACTGAAATTGGAATCAGTTACCTGGCAGACAACATTATATTCTTGCGCTACTTTGAGATGAGTAGTGAAATGCGAAAAGCAATAGGCGTTCTTAAAAAACGTTTAAGTGATTTTGAAAAAGGCCTTCGTGAGATTACTATAACAAAATATGGAATTAGAGTTGGTCAACCGCTTAAAAACATACGTGGCATACTCAACGGTTCACTTGAAAGAGTCAATGAGGATAGTGACTAAAATGTCACTTAAACCATTAATTTTGGCTTTAAATAGAAATAAAAGAAACTTGGAGATTTTAGAGAATATACTTGCTAAAGAAGGATATCAAGTTGTAGGTGTTTTGGATCCTCTGGAATTGGATTTGGAAATTGAAAAAAAAGAAAAAATTGATCTGGCATTAATGGACATTTCTGGTTTTGATAAAAGTATCTGGACGTCTTGTGAACGCTTGAGAATAAAAGAAATACCTTTTCTAATTCTCAGTCCACATCATCAAAGAGCAGTTGAAGAGCAAGGTAAAATTGAAGGTGCCCAAGGAGTATTGGTCAAACCATTGGTGGTTAAAGAACTTTTAGTACTTATTAAAAGTTTAATTGATGATTAAATATATGGTAAATACAATGATTCTTGGAGAGATTTAAATGGAAAAGATTTTGATTTTACTTACCAATCCCAAGAACAGCGAGATGATAGGTACTCTCTTAGGGACTAATTATGATATTATTTACTCTCTAACTGAAATTGAGGAAGATTCTAAAGATATAGATACTATAAGTCTGGTAATCACGGATTTAATTTCCTGGTCTCGAAATGGGGAAAAATTAAAAGCTATCAAAGAAAAAGAAATGCCACTATTTTTACCTTTTCTGCTGGTTGTTGCTCCTAATGATCTTAAAAATGCACAAAATATTATTTGGGAAAGCTTTGATGAAGTGATAATCGTACCTATAACCAAGATCGTCCTTTCCTCCCGAGTAAAGGTTCTTTTGCAGACACGTGAACTTTCCCTCCAAGTAAATCAACTTCTCAAAGACAAAGAGATGTTAATTAAGGAAATCCATCATAGGGTGAAAAATAATTTAACTGTAATCAGCAGCCTACTAAGTCTTCAATCACGTTATATTAAGGATGAATCAGATAAGGATTTATTTAAAGAGAGTGAAAACCGGGCTAAATCCATGGCCCTAATTCATGAGAGACTCTATCGTTCAGAAAATGTTAAAAGTATTGATTTTTCAGATTATATTACTTCACTGTCCAGAGATCTCTTTGATACCTATGTAACATCTAAAGATAAAATCCAGCTAAAGTTAGATGTGGAAAATATAATGGTGGATGTAGATAATACTGTTCCTCTGGGCCTTATAATCAATGAACTGGTTACCAATTGTCTTAAATATGCATTCCCTTCTAACCGACCAGGTACTATTAATATTAATTTTCATAAGATTGGTTCGGAATACGTGTTGGAAGTAATTGATGATGGTATTGGCCTACCAGAAGACTTTGATATGGATAAAAGTGATAGTTTAGGTATGCGACTGATTTCAGGCCTCACTTCTCAGCTTGATGGAGAAATGGAAATGTCGAATGAATCAGGGACTACCTTCCGCATACGATTCAGTGATAGTTAATTTCAATTTAAAAAAATAAATTTGAATTTAATATTGTTAATTTTTAGTCTTATTCAATTTTTTATTTTAATTTTATATTTTACAACTTAATTAAAAATAGTATTTTTAACTATTGAAAATCAAAATAAGTTTTTCAAAATAAACGAATTTATAATAATTACTGATAATTGAAAAAAACACTTGATTAATGATAAAAAAAAGATTTAGGTTTAACCACCGGCAATGGTTTGGAATATTACAATCTCTTCATCTTCTTTTAGGGAATAACTTTCAAAGCTTTCTGATTTGAGATCTTCTCCATTAACTAGGATTTTCATGTAATCTTTTATATTTCCTTCTTTATCAAATAGGGTTTCTTTGAATTTAGAATCGTAACTACTGGTCAAAATTTCTAAAAATTCAGCTAAATTGCCACTATATTTAAATTCTTTTTCTTTCTCTCCGGTTATTTCTCTAAAACTTCCTAAAAATTTAATTTTCACCATTTAGATTATCTCCAATTAATTTTATTTTTAAATTGAATTTTTTTTAATAAAGAATAAAATTATAACTATATTTTAACAATTGTTAACTTTATTTATTTAATATTTATATCTTTGGCTAATAATATTTGCTAATATTAAGAATGAATTTAAGTCTATTTTTCCATAATTAACCTAGAATTATTCAAATAAATTATTTCATATCAAAAAATATATAACTTAACAATAGTTATATTAGAGTGATTAAAATGGTATTAAACAAAGAATTACAAGATGCAATAGAAAAGAATTTAGTATTTTTAGCAACTGCCAGTAAAGAAGGAGTTCCTAATGTTGTTCCGGTAGGATTTGCCCGACCACTGGACGGGGAAACAATATTAATAGCAGACAATTACCTCCATAAAACTCGCCAGAACCTTGATGAGAACCCCCGATTATCATTAATTCCTCAAGACGCTAAGGCGTTTCCATTCCAGGTAAAGGGAACAGTAGAAATATTTGAATCAGGAGAATACTTTGATCAGGTTACAGAATGGGCCCAAAATGTTATGACTGAACTCGAACCAAAGTCAGCCATTTTATTCAAAGTTGAGGAAATTTACTCGGTTCAACCGGGCCCTAATGCTGGTAAAAAATTTTAATAATTCTATTAGTAGTATTATTTATTTAGAATCCTTAAAATTAAATAAATTTAATTTATTCCCTTTTTTATTATTTAGTAATTCTATAAATTGGAATAATAAACTACAATTGATAATAATAATATAAATTAGATATAATTTAATTAGTTTCGCAATTAAGAGCAAATATAATTTTAAAATAATTTCTGTGATAAAATGAGTATCAAAGTAGCCGTTGCCAGTACAGATGGTAAATATATCAATCAGCATTTTGGAAAAGCCGATAAATTTCTTATATTTGAAATTAATGGGCCTGGAGATTATGAATTTTTTGAATTACGAGAAACTTCTCCCTCTTGTGGTAGTTATCGAGACGAATGTGATAATTCTGTAGATACATCCTCCCTACTTTCAGATTGTAAAGCGGTGATTGCAAGTCAAATTGGTCCTGGTGCTTCTCAAAAATTAATTAACAAAGGTATTATACCTTTTATGAATCCCGCATTTATTGAAGAAGCTTTAGAGCAGATAAGTAAAAATTTGGACAAACTGGATAATTTACTTCATTAATTTTAATAATTGGCAATATAACTATAGTTAAGTTTTTATAATATAACAATGGTTATATGATTTAATGAATAAATAAAAACAATAACTAGGTGAGAATATGGTAAAGATACCAGAACTTAAAAGAGGAATAGCAAACGATATCACAGAAACAATAGGAAATACTCCATTAGTAAGATTAAACAGATTAACTACGGGCCTTAAAGCTGATGTGGTAGTTAAAGTTGAATCATTTAATCCTATAAGCAGTGTAAAAGACAGAATTGGTGTCGCCTTAATTGAATACGGTGAAGAGCAAGGACTAATTAAAGAGGATTCTGTACTCATTGAACCAACCAGTGGGAACACTGGAATTGCACTTGGTTTTGTGGCTGCTGCTAAAGGATATCGATTGATCCTTACCATGCCGGATACCATGTCTTTAGAGCGGAGAAAACTTCTGGCAGTATTTGGTGCAGAAATTGTTTTAACTCCAGGAGCAGATGGAATGCCTGGAGCAATAGCTAAAGCTGAAGAGTTAGCTAAAGAAATACCAAATTCAGTTCTACCACAACAATTTAAAAATCCAGCCAACCCTAAAATCCACAGGGAAACCACTGCAGAAGAAATCTGGAGAGACACTGAAGGTAAAGCGGACATTATAGTTGCTGGTGTAGGTACTGGAGGAACCATAACTGGTGTAGCTGAAGTATTAAAGACGAGAAAACCTGGATTTAAGGCAGTTGCCGTGGAACCTGCCACTTCACAAGTACTGGCCACTGGTGTAAAAGGACCTCATAAAATACAAGGTATTGGTGCTGGATTTGTTCCTGAAGTACTCAGAACAGATTTAATAGATGAAATTATTCCGGTTAAAGACGAAGATGCTGCTTCAACATTACTAAGACTTGCCCGTGAAGAAGGAATTTTCGCTGGTATTTCATCAGGTGCAGCCACCTGGGCTGCAATTGAACTGGCCAAAAGACCTGAAAATGAAGGCAAATTGATTGTAGCTGTGCTACCTGATACTGGTGAAAGATACCTCAGTATGGAATGGGTATTTGAAGAATTGTATAATGCATATGATACTATAATTTGAGCAATCATATAATTTATAAGACATTACAAAAAGAATTTAATTAACTATTTAACAATAGTTATTTTATATTAATTTAATAATGTTTTATTGAGGAGATTTTATGTTTGAAAGGATAAGAGAGGATGTAGAAATGGTCCAGATGAGGGATCCTGCAGCACGCAGTACCCTTGAAATATTGCTCTGTTATCCTGGTTTGTTCGCTGTATGGTTCCATAGACTCAGTCAATGGTTCTGGAACCACAATTTACTTTTTTTAGGAAGATTTATCTCTGCTTTGGCTCGTTTTTTCACAGGAATTGAAATCCATCCTGGTGCTACTCTAGGCCGAAGAGTATTCATTGATCATGGAATGGGCGTAGTCATTGGAGAAACAGCTATAGTAGGTAATGATGTCCTAATTTACCAAGGTGTTGTACTGGGTGGTACTAGTCTTGAAAAAAAGAAAAGGCACCCTACAATTAAAGATGGAGTCGTAATTGGTTCTGGAGCTAAAGTTATTGGTAATATAATTATTGGTACTTGTTCTAAAATTGGTGCAGGATCTGTAGTTTTAAGGTCTATTCCTCCAGGTTCAACCTGTGTAGGAATTCCAGGAAGAGTGGTGCAAGAAGAGAGAAAATGCGCCATTGATTTAGATCATGGTGAACTCCCTGATCCTGTTGCAGAAGTGATTAATTTACTTTTAAAACGACAGGATGAAATGGAAGCTCAGATAAAAGAACTGGGACTCACTTCAGATGTAATGAAAACCAATGGACTGTTAAAAAGAAAATCCGAAATGGAAGAAATATTTTGTGAGGGGGCGGGTATCTAAAAAAATATGGAAAAACATAATATAGTCAAAATTAATTTAAATAAAATGATTATATTTGGAGATTTTAAACTAATAGATATATTGTTAAAATATCTCTAATTAAAATAATATATGTTAAAATCATTTTTTTAATTAATTGTTTAATTATTAATAAAATATAAACAGGAAATCGTGATTTAAATGAGACCTCCATGTGAAATGGTTGTGTGGTATGTTATACCAACAGTTCGTTCAGAACTGGCAAAAGAACTTCTAAAATTGGGTATGAAACAAAAAGAAATTTCTGAATTACTTGATATTACTCAACCGGCAGTTTCCCAGTACATCAGTGATAAAAGGGGACACGGCATAAAATTCAATGAGGATATCCAGAAATTAATCAAAACTTTTGCATTAGACCTTAAAGAGGGCACAGCAACTAGTAGGGACATAATACCTCGTACTTGCCATATATGTAAACGGGTTAAAACCGAAGATATTATGTGTCAATTGCATAAAGAAAAAGATAATATTCCATCTGATTGTAATGCTTGTATGGGTTCTGAAGCTAATTGCGGATGATCCCATACTAATTAAAAGCTAATCAAAGCCATATAATCTAATTCTAAATATTATCATAATATTTTATAAATGCAGAAATTATTATATAATTTAAATATATTTCATGTATTCTAATCTATTTTTCATGGAATATTTCATGAAATTTGACTTTTTTAACTTTAATTAAATTAAATCTTAGAAATAATTAATTTTATATTAATTGCTTATAAAATACGATTTAAGTATTTAATAAACTTATAAATTAATTTTATAACTTAATCTTATTAATCAATACTAAACTAACTAGCCATTAAAATAAGATAATAATTGGGATATAAATGTGCGGAATCGTGGGAATAGCTGGAGATAACATTTCTGATGATTTAAAAGAAATGTTAGACCTTTTAAAACATAGAGGGCCTGATGATTCTGGCCTATGGATTAATAATCAATTGATTCATGGAGACATATCCCAAATAATTACTCCTGAAGGAAATTTTGGCCTGGGGCATAATTTACTATCTATTGTAGGGTGCCATGGATTGCAACCAATTGTAAATGACCATTGGTTATTGGTATGTAATGGTGAAATCTATAATTTCCAAGAAATAAAAGAATCTATAAAAAATTCTTCTGAAAACAATTTTAAAACGGATTCTGACTGTGAAATCGTTATTAATTTAAACAAATACTTTCTGAAAATTTTAATGGAAAAACACGATCTTAAATTGAACTTTAAGGATAATTCAAAGAAAAATGACAGTTTTGACTATCGAAATGAGGATTCATATAAGAAAATATTTGTTGATTCTTTAAAAAAAACCATGCAAAAAATTGATGGAGATTACGCTTTTGCTATTTGTGATGGAAAGAATTTAGCATTGGCTCGGGATCCAGTAGGTGTCAAACCACTTTATTATGGTGAAATTAAAGGTAAAATACGAGCTTTTGCTTCTGAGCGAAAGGCCTTATGGAAAGTAGGGATAAAAGAAGTTCATTCATTACCTCCGGGCCACCTGCTGTTCAATGACGAACTTATTCTCGCGGACTCATTGTTTGATTTGGATGAGTCTAATTATAATCAGAATAATGATTATAAAATAAATAATAATAATAATAATAATAATAATAATAATAATAATAATCATCTAATTGAAAGTTCCAATCATTTAATAGATTCTTCAAAAGACTCAGATTTAAGAGAATATTCATTAAAATCTTTGAATAATGAATTAAAAAATGTATTAGAAAAATCTGTAGATAAAAGAATTCATGGCCTGGATAAAGTGGGATTAGTTTTCTCGGGTGGTGTGGATAGTACAATACTGGCTTCTATTTTAAGAAATAGGGACATTGAAACCACACTTTATACGGTTGGAACAAAAAACTCTTCTGACTTTCAATTTGCTAATAGGGCTGCTGAATACTACGATTTAAAATTAAAAACATTTGAAATTAATGAAAAAATTATTAAAAATTCATTAAAACCTGTTTTAGAAGCTATTGAAGAATTCAATGTGATGAAAATTGGTGTGGCCATGCCTATTTTCTTGGCTGCAAAAATGGCCAGTGAAGACAAATTAAAAGTCGTATTATCAGGTCAAGGTGCTGATGAACTATTTGGGGGATATCACCGTTACCTTAAAGATTATTCTAATTATGGAGAAGGTACTCAAGATGTATTAAAGCAAGATATAAAGAATATTTATCATGTGAACCTTCAAAGAGATGACGCTGCTACTATGGCCCATGGTGTAGAACTTAGAGTTCCTTTTTTGGATAAAGAAGTAATTAAGACTGCTTTTAGAATACCAATAAAATATAAAATAGAAAGTGAAACCGATAAGTTGCGAAAACATATTTTGAGACAAGTAGCTGGGGAAATGGGCGTCCCGGATTTCATTGAAAATCGCCCCAAAAAAGCAGCCCAATATGGGTCTGGTGTTCATAAAATATTGATAAAAAAGGTCCTTAAAGATTTTGATGATGTGGCCTTCATGAAACAACTAAGAGGCTTTTAGATAATTAATATTATAAACTCATAATCCATTTATTAATTAAGTAATTATATAATCTAATATTATTCAATAAGTTTAGTTATTTGATTTTATGCACCGGGGTTTATTTTAAAATCTTCTAATTATATTATGAACAATATTTATAAAGCTAAACAAATTAATAATAATATAAATAAGATATTTTACTTTAATAAATTTTAAAAATAATTCATAAATTAAATTTTACTACTATTATTAAAGAGAAGGATTTAAATGAAAATCGAAAAAGAAGCAGAAAAAATCTTAAAAGAATTTTCAAAAACATTGGAGAACATTCCTGAATTGGAAGAAACTCATTATATTGTAGATAACATTAATCTTACCCGTAAAGACATAGCTCATGATAAAAATCCTTACCGGATAATGAGAAACACTAATGTGGATGAAAATGGAAATATGATTGTTGAAAAGAGTAAATGGAAATAATCTTATTTCTTAATAATTAATTTTAACTAAAATTTTTATTTTACTTATAAATTTTATTTTATTAATAAAATTAGGACTATTTAGATACTTAGAATTATAATACATAATTAAAGAGGAGATAAAATGCGTTTGAACCTGGTACTTGAACTTCTGGATGTTCCTGGAAAATTAGTAGCTGTATTAGAACCTATTGGGACTTTAGGGGCTAATTTAGTTACAGTTATTCATCAAAGAGATATTAAAACTGAAAGAGGATTGATTCCAGTTCAAATAACTATTGAAGGAGAACCTAATACTCTGGATTTGGTAATGAAAAAGCTTGATGAGCTGGGAATCAAAGTTATTGAAATGGATGGAGTTCTTCTCAAAGAAACCATAAAAACTATTCTTATTGGAAATATTGTTGATAGAGACGTTAAAGACACTATGGATCAAATTAACCAGTTAGATGGAGTTAGAGTAGCAGACTTGGCTCTTAAAATGGCTGAAGAACCATTTGATTCATCTGCAAGAATAACTGTGGAAGCAGATTTTGGCAAAAAAGAGGAACTAATGCACAGAATTCATAGCATTGGCCATAAAAAAGATTTTCTGGTTATTAGTGAAGTTTAATACAACTATGTGAGTTTCTTAAATTATGATTCATTATATTTAATCATAATCTTCTAATTTAAATGATTTAAGGTTAATTTACACGTATTCTACAATAATAAGTTTGATATTGGAGGAATTTTATGCGAATTTGTTTAATGGGTTTCGGTGCAGTTGGCCAGGGAGTGGCTAAGGTTGTATCACAGAAAAAGGATTATCTCCTTAAAAATTATGGAATGGATTTGAAAATAGTAGCAGTTACAGATTCTTCAGGAGCAGCTATTTTCCAAGAAGGCTTGGATCCAGAATTATTATTAAAAGTTAAATTAGAATCTGGAAAAGTGAGTGATTATCCTGAAATGGGCATTAAAGATATTGATGGATTAACAGTTCTGGATAAAGTAGAATATGATTGTTTAGTGGAAGTGACACCAACCAACATTGAAAATGGTGAACCTGCTAAATCTCTCACTATCAAGGCCATTAAAGATAAGAAAGATGTAGTAACTTCTAATAAGGGCCATCTTGCCTTGTTTTTCAATGAATTAATGGTTTTATCACAAGAAAACGGAGTTGAATTTAAATTTGAAGCTTCTGTTGGTGGAGCTATGCCCATATTAAATTTCGCCCAGGAAACTCTCCCTGGAAATGAAATTAAATCCATATTAGGTATTCTCAATGGTACTACTAACTTTATTCTCTCTAGAATGACTGCTGAAGGTTCTTCTTATGAACACACATTACAAGAGTCTCAACAATTAGGTATTGCTGAGACTGACCCTACTCAAGACGTGGAAGGAACTGATGCAGCTTGTAAAACGGTTATTCTGGCCAATGCTATTTTAGGTATTGACTGCACATTGAAAGATGTTCAGGTAACGGGAATATCAAGAATAACCTCTGAAGCAATAGATCTTGCTAAAAAAGATGGTTATTTAATTAAATTAATGGCCGAAGTTTCCCCAGATTCTTTAAATGTTTCACCCAGATTAGTACGCGAAGATTCTCCATATGCTGTAGATGGAACCTTGAATATGGCGACTCTTAAAACAGATCTGGCCGATGATGTAACCGTTGTTGGTAAAGGAGCAGGTTCTATAGAAACGGCTTCAGCTATTTTAAGTGATCTGGTTAATATCTGGAAGTCTAAAAAATTATAAAATAAATATAAAACACTAATTAATAAAATATATTTTGGATTCTAAGATAAAACTAGAATAAAGTAGAATAAAACTAGAATAAAATTTATATAAAAATTTTAGAAATTATATTTTTTATTAGGGAGTTTTTGGTTTATATTTTAGTAATAATGAATTAATTAGTTTTAATTCGAATTTTAAATTAGAATATGCATTGGTTTAACTAAAAAATTAATTTTATAATGATTAATGGAAGATTTTCATGAAATATGTTATATTAATAGGCGATGGGATGGCAGATTATCCCTTAAAAGAATTGGATAATAAAACCCCTCTTCAAGTTGCAAAAAAACCAAACATGGATAAACTAGCATCCATGGGATGCAGTGGATTTCTAAAAACAGTTCCTGATGACATGGACCCGGGCTCAGATGTGGCCAATCTTTCTATTATGGGATATGACCCTGAAGAATATTATACTGGCAGAGGACCATTGGAAGCAGCCAGTATGGGAGTAAATCTCTCCAAAAATGATATTGCATTTCGCTGCAATCTAATTACTGAAAATGATGGGATTTTAGAGGATTTTAATGCAGGGCATATTACAACATCTGAGTCTAAGGAAATAATTGATGTTTTAAATAGGAACTTTAAGGACCTAGGCACTTTTTATCATGGGATTAGCTATCGGAATCTTTTTGTTTTTAGTAAAAAAGAAGCTGCTAATTTAAAAACAACTCCTCCTCATGATATTGTTGGCGAAAAGATATCCAACCATTTGATTCAACCAGAAACTGATGATAATTCTATTTTACTGAATAAACTCATGGAAGACTCTAAAAAATTCTTATTAAAGTCCAATATCAATGTAAAAAGGTTAAATGAAGGTAAAAAACCCGCAAATAGAATATGGTTATGGGGTCAGGGTCCTGCACCAGAAATAGATACTTTTTTAGAAAAATATTCTCTTAAAGGTGCAACTATCACTGGTGTTGATTTATTAAAAGGAATTGGGACCTATTTAGGTCTTAATAATATTGAAGTTCCGGGTGCTACTGGTTATTTTGATACTGATTATTCTGCTAAGGGTAAATATGCAGTTGATGCTTTAAAAGATCATGATATTATTTTTGTGCATATTGAGGCACCTGATGAAGCAGGACATGCTAGTGATCTTGAAGAAAAAATTAAAGCCATTGAAGAAATAGACATGAAAATATTAGGGCCTTTAATGAAAGCTTTGAAGGATTATGGAGATTATACTCTGGTTTTACTTCCGGACCATGCCACCCCTATTGATATAGGCACGCATACCATGGATCCAGTTCCTTATGTGATTTTCTCAACGAATTTAAAATCAGATTCTGTGCAGAAATATGATGAATTTTCTTGCAAAGATGGTTCTTTAGGTATTGATGTGGCCCATAATCTAATTAATAAACTTATTAATGATTTATAATGCTTATTAAAAAATTTAACAGATTTTACTGGATAACTAGATTAAATGATAACTAAATAAAAACTACCATAAATTATAATGTTTAAACTAAATGGTAATTCATAATAAAAACATATATTTACTCTGAAGTTCTAGTTAAAAAGGTATTATAATTTACAATTGTTTGATTTAAAGGCTGATTTATAGTTCATTATATGTCAATTTTGGCTTAATATGATTCTAAAATCATAATAATCCCAAATATAATAATTCAAAATGAATTTATCATAGGCTTTTGAATCTCTTTAGTCTTTTTAATCCATATTTTAATAATAATTTTTAAGTTGATATTTGATTTATATTTGATTTGAATAGGTTATTATTGATTTAATTTTAATGATAACTTAATTATAACAATTTTTAAGGTAAAATATAGGAGTTGGTTGGTCTGGCAAAATATATATTTGTAACAGGTGGGGTTGTAAGTTCTATTGGTAAAGGGATTACTGCAGCTTCTATTGGAAGGATTTTAAGATCTTATGGTTTGGAAGTAACTGCTATTAAGATAGATCCTTATTTAAATTGGGATTCTGGAACTTTAAATCCTTATCAGCATGGAGAAGTTTTTGTAACCTGTGATGGGATGGAAACTGACCTTGATTTAGGTCACTATGAGCGTTTTTTAGATGTTAATCTTTCAGGTGAATCTAATATTACCACGGGTAAAGTTTACATGTCTGTTATCAATAAAGAACGAAAAGGATCATACTTAGGTTCTTGTGTACAAATTATTCCTCATATCACTGATGAAATCAAACATATGATTCGTAAAATGGCTGATGAAACTCAGGCAGATGTTGTACTAGTTGAAGTTGGGGGAACTGTAGGGGATATTGAAAGTCAACCATTTTTAGAAGCTTTAAGACAGCTTAGAAATGAAGAAGGTCATGATAATGTAATGTTTGTTCATGTTACATATGTTCCTTATTTAAAGGCTGCTGGAGAATTTAAGACCAAACCAACTCAGCACAGTACTAAAGAGCTTCGAAGTACAGGTATCAATCCCGACATGATAATTTGCCGAAGTGAAATGCCTATTGACACTCCTTTAAAAATGAAGATTGCTCATTTTTGTGATGTTGAACCAAAAGCAGTAATAAATTGCCCTGATGTGTTTTCCATTTATGAAGTGCCACTGGTAATGGATCGGGAGAATGTGGGTAAGTATGTTATTCAGCGAATCAAGCTAGGTGTGGAAGAAAATTCCCATGATCTTTCTGAGTGGGAGAATATTGTAGATTCTCTTAAAAAAGAGGAACCTAAGGTTCGTGTAGGTGTTGTTGGTAAATATGTAGAACTAGAAGATTCTTATATTAGTATAAGGGAATCTTTAAAGCATGCTGCAGCTCATGTGGGTGTTAAAGTTGAAATTGATTGGATTAGTGCTGAAGATTCTATAAACACCGCAAAATTAAAGGATTTAAACTCTATTTTAATTCCGGGCGGGTTTGGTGAGCGAGGAATATCTGGAAAATTAGATGCTGTTCGTTATTCTATTGAGAATAATATTCCATTATTTGGGATTTGCCTGGGAATGCAGTGTATGGTGATTGAATTTGCCCGTTTGCATGGATTTGATGATGCACACAGTACTGAATTCCACACAGAAACTGCTTATCCGGTTATTGATATGATGGAAGAACAGAAAAAGATTAAAGACATGGGAGGAACCATGAGGTTGGGATCTTATGATTGTAAGCTCAAAGAGAACACCATGGCCCATGAAGCTTATCAGGAAGAAATGGTTGAGGAACGACACCGACACAGATTCGAACTGAATAATGATTTCCGTGAAGCCTTAGAAGAAAAAGGATTAATAATTTCTGGAACATCTCCTGATGACTTTTTAGTGGAAATTATAGAAGTTAAAGACCATCCTTGGTTTTTGGGATGTCAATTCCACCCAGAATTTAAATCTAGGCCTAATAGGGCTCATCCAATATTTGTTTCATTTATGCAGGCCACTGTAGATAATTTGAAATAAATTAGAAATAAAAAATAATAATAAATCTTTAATATCTTTAATATTTCCTTTAAATATTATTAGGAATAGGAGATAAAAAATTTATCAAATATTTTTTATTTTTCCAGGGTCTTACTAGGAATGTATATTGCTGTCATTTAATTAAATTCATTAAAAATAATTTCAAATCATTATAAAACATAGCATTAAATATTCTACTTTTAAATATAATTTAGTTTTATTAATTTAAATTAAAATAATAATGTTTAAGCAATAATAGTTTTAAAATGTTTAAAGTGATGTCATGATTTCAATTCCACTGATTTGTACATTAATAGCAATTTTAGCATGTATATATGCTTCATACACTGATTTAAAGAGAGGAATAATTGCCAATAAGCTTACTTTTCCATTAATAGGATTGGGAATAGCTTTAAATGGTATTAATGCGTTTTTAACTGGAAATTTAATGATTCTGGTTTATACTCTACTATTTACAGGAAGCATTTTTGTTTTAGGATATATATTCTGGAAATTAGGGGCCTGGGCCGGAGGAGATGTGAAAATGTTCACTGCACTGGCTGCTCTTTTACCGTTACAACCTATTTTTATTAGTTATAGTATTCTAGGTTATTCATTGCCGGTAATGGCTAAATATCCCTTCCCCTTCACAGTTATTATAAATAGTATATTAGCAATATTGCCCTTTTTATTAATATTTGTCTTTTATATTGTTTACAGTGAAAAAAGAGAACTTTTAGGGGAATTACTTGCTCCAGTAAAAGAATATCAGAAAAATTTCCTTTTAGCACTAGTTGTTACCTCTGCTGTAACTATCACTTATTATATAACTCCATTTTTACCATTCCAAATACTCATATTGACACTTGGATTGATTTACATTTTAACCATGCTTATTTCTAAGATTCCTAATAGG
This sequence comes from uncultured Methanobacteriaceae archaeon, assembly GCA_964444115.1. Taxonomy (GTDB): domain Archaea; phylum Methanobacteriota; class Methanobacteria; order Methanobacteriales; family Methanobacteriaceae; genus UBA349. Next base: position 10,917 of record CAYUFT010000007.1, on the reverse strand, counting down.
ATCAAGGCAGTTTTTGTTTCAATAATTACTGTTTTTGCTCTTTACACTAATAACAAAATTACTATATTTGGAATTGTGATAATTTTTATTTTTATCACTATTATTGGAATAATAAAGAACTTATTAACTTCTATCAATAAGAAAGCTCTTCAGGATAATTATTCAGTTGCTGATTTAAGAGATGGAATGATTATGGCCCATGGACTTTATGAAAAAGATGATAAGGTCTTTTTTGATAGCGAAGGAATCCTATCCAAATTCAAAAAAGCTTCTAAAACAGGTGACTTATCTTCAATTAATGCACCTAAAGGAAAGATGCTTTTAGGAACTCTTGCTGCCGGCCTAACAGAAAAAGATATTGAATTATTAAAAGAATTAGTTGCGGAAAATAAACTTAAAGATAGTATTCGGGTTAAAAGAGGAGTTCCTTTCGCACCTTCCATATTTATTGGACTATTAATTTCTCTGTTTATTGGAGATTTGGCCTACATCTTTTTCCAGTTGATTGATCTTTTAATTCATTAGTCATTTAATTATTTAAATTGATTAATAATATCAGAACCATATTATATGCTGAATCATATTTTCTTTGGAAAACTTAGAAATGCAAATAATAAATATAAAATTGGATTAATATTAAATTCAAGAGAAAAACTTAATATACATGTTTGTGATAAATTATTATGATGAGAGGTTTGGACAAAAGAGGACAAGTATCAGTAGAATACCTACTAGTTGTATTGGTTTTAATATTAGTACTTAGTATTATTACGATTCCGCTTATTGGAGAATCAATAGATTCTAGTAATGATGTTTCAGATGCTTCTGATGCCAAAGTAGCTACAGATACATTGGCCAATGCTGCTGATGTTGTTTATGCTAATGGCCCTGGTGCTAAAAGGACAGTTAGTTTTTTTGTTCCCCAACCTGGCAATTTATCTTTTGTAAATAGTACGGTTAGATTAAGTTTACAATATTCTAATGGAACAAATAGTTTTATCAATTCTTCAACTCAATATAATTTGGGTAATAACACTACATCTGTGAGTGCTGGTTGGCATACTGGTAGTGTTTTCTGGACTATAGGAAATTCATATATAACTTTATCCATAACTTAAATTTATTTTTTTATAATTGAGGGAGCTTATGAAGATTTTTTCTAAATTTGGAGATATCATAATAACAATTTTTTCTTATACGGGTACTATAGTTGTTGGAATTATACATCTTCCCACTACCATACGTAATTTGGATCTTAAAAGAACTGGCCCAGAAAAGATAAAAGAAACAGTTCAAAAAATTGATACTGAGGAAATTGGTGAAAAATTATCCCATATTACTAATAAAGTGGATAAAAAATATTCGGAGTATTCTGATAAATCTTCTAAAAAAGATAATGATGAGCTATCATCTACCAAAGTCACTCAAGAATCAGTTTCTGCTCCAGATATTGTAATGGAACCTGAAGATTCTGATATTGATGAAGGCGCTATCATTATAAAAAATGTTAAATTCGACTCTAAAGAAAAAGAAGATAATGTTTTAAAATTACAGATTGCTTCTGGTGCATTTCTGGTGGCCTCTGTTATTTTCGTATTTCATTTCATTTCATTTTATATATACGCTCTTCTAGGTGTTTTATTAGGAGCTTTTATTTATTACACGCTTTATTACAAGATAAAACTAATGTATCCTCAAGATTTTAATGCATACAGGGATTTTTTCTTATTATATATTGTGGTGGGTATAGTTCTGGTTCTGGTGGGTGGAAATGCTAATATAACCATGGCATTCCCTTTCCAATTTTTCCCTTCATTTTCACTTCTTATATTCGCAGTAATAGGTGTTGCTGCGGTGTTCTTACTATTTAGGGTTAGATATCATCGTGATTACACTTATGGGGAGGTTATTGAGGCAGGAAATAACACTTCTCATGTTAAAGTGGATTATGACATTCGTTCTAATGTAAAACCTGATATTTACATAGTGGAAAATAATGGATATGATGTGTCAGATCAGGAAATGGTTAAATTAGAAATTGATGGATCGATAGTTAATATGAAAGGTAATAGACCTTCTAAAATTATTGGAAAAGTAGAAAGATTCAATTAATCTTTTTTTTAATCTTTTTTAAGTTAATTCTTTATTAAAATTTAATTTTATACAACTAAGTATTTTTTTTAGATTGATGATTTAAAAAAATATCTTAAATAACGCATTAAGATTGCTAAAATAGATAATTAAAATAATATAATTTATTTACTTAAATATATTGAATACAAAAATAGAACTTACTGATGATTAACTAAATTAAGATAGTATATATCTCGTTACTACCTTTAACAGTTGTATTATTAATTAAGGTAAACCCTGACTGATTAAGAATAGATTGCATAGTTTGATTTAAAACCAAAGATTGTAAATTGACGGGTAATGTATTAGCAAATTGAATCTTGATATAGGTAACATTTCCAGCATCAGTCATATTAATTTTCGTTACTCGATTAGGAGTAAAAGATGGATTAGTTGAGGATATTTCCGAAAGTGAATTACTGGCACCTTCCCTCGCAGCACTGGTAATAGAATTTTTTTCAATTTGTGGTCCTGCAAGTGAGGCAACCATCAATACAATTACCATGATAAATCCTAGAATTAAAAGAAACTCTATTGATATTTGTCCACGTACATCCATTTCCAAAACACCACAATAATTTAATTTAAGGTTAATATTAAATTTTAAATTTAATTAAAAATTATAATAAAATCTCTTATAATTAAATAATATTACGCAAGATATATAAATGTTGCCAAATATAAATTTGATATAATGATAATGATAATAATAATCCTGGGGGAATACTTCTGAGAAGATTAAGAGCAGATTCAAGGGGGTTTGCGTTTTCTTTAGACGTGCTTTTAGCTTTAATTCCCATTACAATTATTTTAGGAATGGCTGTTGCTAATATGGATAATATCATGTATTTATCGGAGAATACTATATACCAAAGTTCCTTAGATCGTGTTGCTGCGGATGCTGCGGATGCTCTGGTTGAAACTCCAGGAACCCCATTAAACTGGGAAGCTGGTGGAAATATTTACACTCCTGGACTTGCCAGATATGATTTTAGTAAAAATGCGACGCAGAAGAATGTATTGGCACCTTCCAAAGTGGGTGCTATAAATACAACACTTTTACAGAATCTTATAGGGCCTGATTATGGTGCTTATTTGACTATAACTGTGGCCAATGATTCAAATGCTACAGTTATTAAGACCGTGGGGACCTACAATAACACGGCTCCTAATATTGTAAGGATGGAAAGATTAGTATCCACCTCCAAGCTGGATTTTGTAACATCTATGGAGGGACTTATAAGGGATGCAGGTCAACCACGTACCTACACAACCATATTTCCTACTAATTATTTTACTGTTACAACTTTTGATTACTGGGTTATAGTTGTAAATAATGGTTACAACTCTGCAAATGTTCAGGCCAATTCTAATGTGGTTATTAGGAATAATGAATTTGGACAACATATAGATTTGATAAAAAAACAGATTAACCCCGTATTTCTATTTAATCAAACCAATTTTCAGGATAATGTGATTAGTGTTAGAACTGTTAGTAATCCGGGATCTACAATGGATGTTTATGTTATTGCTGCTCCAAAAGGAACTCCGGAAAGTGATATCACTCTGGATAGGGTTAAATTAAGGAATGCTAAATTAGTACTTTATGTTTGGACAAGGTGATTATTAATGGATGATCGTGGTTTTATATTCACTACCGATGCTATTTTGGCGCTGGTCATATTTTTTGTTTTTTCAGCATCAATTTTAACTTATTATACTCTTCCCTCTTACATGGGTGCAGAACATCAACATTTGGAAACTTCTGCTGCTGATGCATTGGATGTTATGGCACAAGATGGTACTTTATATGCTGCCACAAGTCAGTTTGCAGGTGATGCTGCCAGCAGGGCTAAAGCTGAAAATGAGATTAGAGAATCATTAAATTCACTTTTACCCGAGGGAACGGCTTATAATTTGACAATTAAAGGTATTAATGGAACCACATTTTCTGTGCAAGATGATAAAGGAATAAGCGTTTCCACAAATAGAGTTACCCGGGTTCTTGTTATTTCAGCACCTAAACAAGGATGGTTGGGACGAGCTTGGTATAAACTGGAAGAAGTTAAGTTTGAGGAAGAAACAAGAAACAGTACCACAACATTATGGAACTTCCATAATTGGTTAACTAATTTTTCACCTTGGAAAGATGGTAGTAATCGTGGAAGGTTGGCCACTTATTATTTCTGGGGTTCTGCTAATAATGCTCCTGGAACAAGTATTCCTATTGAATTTTCATTTCCCCAAGATGCTAATATAGGTGGGGCATATTTTTTAATTGGATCCAATAACAAAAACAGTACCTCTAATGCCAATGCTCCTGCATATGGTGCCAATGTTACTGTAAATGGAAATGTTTATCGGATAAACAGTACCAACTTCAATTTTATTTACAACAGGCCAGGAACCGGGACTCCAGGATATCCTATGTATAATTTCCGAGGAATTTTACCTTCAAATCAGTTAAATGCTGGTGTAAATAACTTCTCTGTCAGATTCACAAACCCAGTTTCTAATTATGTTGATACCAATCGGCAGGGCCATGATATGCCATGGTTTTCAATAATTGGAAATTATTCCAACACCATACCCGTTCCACAAGGTATTATTACTAAAACTTTCAATGCTCCTGATGCGGCTGGTTTAGCGACACCTAGTTATTCAAAAGCATATGATCTTGAAACTGGAGCAATCACTAATTATAACACTCCTCGTTCCATTACTTGGAATAATATGTTAAACAGGAATTATACTTTTTCGGATGGAATACCATTTGTTATTACAAACATACCTGGTGGTGATGAAGGATCTGCAGTTTCCACTACTCATGATATTGTTGTTCCTCCAGGATCACGTATTTTTGATGCTTATACGGTAATTAATCCTTATGGTGGGGTGGATTGTGCTTTAGTAGAAGTATGGGATGGTACTAAATGGAATACTGCTTTCAATTCATTTAATGTTGGAGGAGTAACTTACTCTTACCGTTCAGATGGTTATGGGAACACACCTGGAACCATTTATATAGGAGATTACTTAAGATCCGGTACTATCAATAAGGTTAGAGTTACTATATGGGATAATGTACCAGGTAATGATTACGATTTGGTTGGTCTAGTTAACTGTTACTCCACAGTATCTTACAGTGCTTTACCAATCAAATGGGAGACTTTTGCTTTCCCAAGTTATCAAAATAATAGTGGTACAACTTTAAATTACACTCAACCTATAAAATCATTCATTGTAGGTGATGGGGCTGAAAAAATATTCTTATTCTTTGGTACAGGTCTTGATACACGTAATGTTAAGGTAGAAGTAAAAAACACCACATCTCCATGGAAAACACTTTACAATTCCGAAGCGGTTCCTTTTGTTTTAGATATTGGTAAAATAGACTCAACCACTGGAACACCTATTTTCACTACTCCTGCGGGTGGTAATTACACAGGTAAACCTGGTACCTATGATATAAGAATTAGGGTGGATTCATCACTTTCATGGGAATCTGGTGATGGTGCTAGTAGCCCTACTACTTTTGCCAACCCTGAGATATATTCTGGAACACGTGTAGGTGTTATATATCCTAAGTTTCTGGCCAATATGTGGGCTAGTGAATATTCAAATGACCCGGTAGCTGCTCAGAATCTTGCCAAACAGGCACTTATTGAAGATCTTATCAATTCTGGATTTTCAAATTCCAGCCTGGATCCTTCATTAATTAAAACTGAGGCATTATATACTGGTGATTTACCTAATGCTATTAGTGTTAGATTAGATTTATGGAGAAACTAAGAGCTGATTAAAATGGATGAAAAAGGATATACTTTCACGCCCTTAACGGTTTTATTATTTATTCCCATTATGATTTTAGCCATTTCTTATGGTAATATTGTAAATGAAGCTAATATGCTGGCCACAATGGCCATGGGTGGGGATGTTACATTTACTGCATCAGCTTCCATATTTTCAAATATTGAAAAAGGAGCTCTTGATGGCGGTAGAAATGCAGCATATAATGCTACCAGAAAAGTCATTGATAACTCTTCTATTACTGTTACTTCTAACCCATTTTTTGGCAGTGGTACCAGTAAAAATTATGTTAGGGATAATATTGTGAATGCGATAAATACACAGGTTATAAATGCTTCTAAAAAATTGGAAGAAGAAACAGGCAGAGAAATTTTTATTAATAATATTCCTATTACAAATTATACTAATGCTACATTCAAATCATCTGATGTTACTATAACTCAAACTGATCCTTATGGATTTTTTGTTAATGTTAAAAAGGGTATACCTATAAAAGTTGTCCAAAGAGACCAAATTTATGAAAGCTTCAGTCCTGAAATTTCCGTCTATGTGTCTATAGAAGGTTTAGAAGATCCTTATGTATGGGTTAACACGAAATTCCGACAAAGTAATGTAATTACGAGTTATCCTTATTATACCAATATACCTGGTATTGGAGCCGATTATTATTTTGAAGAAAGCGAAGACTTTAGTCCAGTTTATGGCCCGCGCCTTTTCCATTTATGGGCGGCTTTAAATGGTACAGATAACCCCAGTAATATCACTCCAAGACCATTTTATTTCCCAGACACTGCAGGATTATCTTTCTTTGACCGTTTAGAAAATAGAACAACTTCACTTGATTCTAATGTTACTAGAATGAGTACTTTTATTATTGGAGATCCTCTACAAGAAGACCATAATAATGCAGAGATATCTACTTTGGATTGGGAATACTTCCAGAGGGTTCCTGGAAATCCGTTAATAATAAAATATAAAGGTACAGATTATGAATTAATTGATCCAAGATTTTCGGTAATCTACCTTTCCCCATCATCCAAGACAAGGTTAGGAATAACAAAATAAATGGTGATAAATGTGTCTATGGATCAAAAAGGAATAGCTACAGCAGATCTTTTATTCGCCACCCTAATTGCTATTGTAATAATGGCCAGCATGGTGAGTACCATTGGTAATGAAGTGTCTAAGAGTCAAAGTGGTGACCTGGGAACAATAAGGGTTGTTGGTGAAAAAGTTGCTGAAACAGTTAATATCGTTTATACTAATGGTAATGGATATGCTATGAATTTGACGCTTACGAATGTTACTAACTCATCTAATTACACTATCGGGGTTAGTAATAGTGGAGTTTTAGTTAATTATCAGGGAAAAACAATCAATATTAATACTCTCCCTAAAATAAACGTTACTAGTGTTAATATGACTCAAGGTAAAAAGTATTTGGTTAAAAATAATAATGGAACTATTACTTTTACCTTGATTTAATTTCTTTTTTTATTTATTTTCTTTATAAAATAATAGCACAATATTTAACCTATGCATTTATATAATCTTACACATAATATAAACTTAAATAGAGGTGAATTAAAGTGGATATCGACTTGTCTTGGGAGCAAAAGGCCCTTATAGGGGTTGGAGTGGTTGTTGTCATAATTTTAATATATGCTTATGGCCCTTTCAATTCTCAACCAGAGGTTAATGTTACAACTGATACATCCTTTCCAATATCAAATCCACAATTAATCCCGGTAAATTCACCTTCTGGAAACAATTCTTCTAATAATACCAACGTAACGGCTAATATTACTGCCCAGAAGGCCAAAGAAATAGGATCATTACCTGGTTATGGTACTGGAACCCCAACTGATGGCTCAATTGTAATTAACAACCAGACAGTTTTTGTGTGGATTGTTCCACTTTCTTTAAATAATAAACTAGCTAAAGAGGTTTATGTAGATAAAACTAATGGAAATATTGTTGCCACTAGAGATATCACTAATTCCACCACGGGATAAAAACTATAATTTATCTGACTTAATTAATCATCAATGAAAATCATAAACATTCAATAATAACTTTGAGACCGATAAAATGGACCTATTACTATCTCTGTTAATGATTATTTTGTTCTTAGTCCTTCTGGTATTTGTTTTTTCCATGGCATTGCTAACACCAATAATTGGCAAAAAAAATCTTTTATTTGTAATATTCATGGGATTTATGGTAGGTATCGTTGGGGGAGCTTTTTTTATAGCTCCATTATATGATGACATTCCTGAAATGGCCCGTGGATATTATCAATATAGTAGTAATGCTAATGAGACTATTGGAGTTGATGTGTCAACTAATATTGACATAACTGATTTTATGGATAGCACCAGCAAGATGGATGGTGTTTTAGAAGTTTATAGTAATGGGATAATTATAAAGACGGATCCATTCTCGGTTGAACGTAAGAAAATCATTGAAGAAAAAATTCCATTAATTGATTCCAATATAACTTCCTGGAAAGTTAATGAATCTGGGGTTATCACTTTAACTGTGAAAAAAGGATACAATCCAGAAACGGCCATTAAAAATTTAGGGGACTGGATGATGTTAACTGGTGGCATAAACACTAAATACAGTATGGTACAAGTATCCATTATTGCCCAAGCATCCCAGGTAAATAGTATTATAAACACTATTTCTAAGCAACAGATAGTTGTTACTGGAATTCAGGGCCCGGTCGAAGATAAAATAGCTTGGTTAAATGAAATTTTACCCAATAAGTCTAATGTTATAATCTTTTGTGGATTTTTAGGTATGTTAACTGGATTGGCTGGAGTATTTATTGATACAATTATTCTATTTATAAAAGATCTTAAAAAGAAAGCTCTTAGAAAACGAGATGAGGAATAATTATATAAATAATTCAATTTTTATTTAAAATAAAACTAATATCTTTAAAAAAATATTTTTAATTATAATTATTATAAAGCTTATAAAACAATTAATATTTAAAATATAAATCAAGAGATTTTATTATGAATGCTGCAGTTTTATTTTCTGGTGGAAAAGATAGTACCATGGCTGTTTATCAAGCTATGGAAGATGGAAATGAGGTTAAATATCTATTTTCCATGATTTCTGAGAACCCTCATTCCTACATGTATCATGTACCTAATATTCACATAACCGAACTTTCAGCCCAGGCCATGGATATTCCTTTAATAAAAGGAATAACTAAAGGTGAAGAAGAAAAAGAAGTTGACGACTTAAAAGATGCTTTAATTAATTTAAAGAACTTGGGTGTGGAAGCAATTTATTCTGGTGCCCTATATTCTGTTTATCAAAAATCCAGAATTGATAAGATTTGTGCAGATATTGGTTTGGAATCCATAGCTCCTTTATGGCAAAGAGATTCTGAGGAATATATGCGAGAATTAATTGATCTGGAATTTGAAATTATTTTAACCGGAGTTGCTGCTGAAGGCCTGGATGAATCGTGGTTAGGCCGTAAAGTCGATGAAGAATCTTTAGAAGAACTTATAAAATTAAATGAGAAATTTGGGATAAATATTGCCTTTGAGGGTGGAGAAGCTGAAACTCTGGTTTTAGATTGCCCAATTTTTAATAAAAAAATTAAAATCTTAGAATCTAAAAAAAACTGGTCTTATGATAACGGCTTTTTGGACATTAAAGATGCTGTTTTAGAGGATAAAAACAAATAAGAATTTTTTTAATTTATTTTTTAATTATAATCAATTTAAACCATTTAAATTATTTAAACTTTATAATTCTTTAAAATAAAATATACTTAAATTAAGTAATTTAATTATTTCAAAATTTTTCAAATTCTTCAATTGGGGCCAGCCAATTTAAAACTTCTTCTAAATTAGAGGATTCTATTTTAATTTTGATATCACCTAAAGGACTAATACCTTCTGAAAAATTGATTTCATTAACAAAAGCTGTTTGTTTACTTATATAAAAAGTTAATGTCTTATCTTCAAGGCTATTGTCCATAATTAATCTGGCTACGGCCATTATCTCTCTTTTTTCAAGGTTTTTCTTAAAATTATTTAATAAATCTTTATTTCCTTTTAAAAAAAATATATCTGCATCCTGTTGAATTTTTCCTTTAGGAAAAATATTATGGATCGATTTTTTTACTTTTTCAGGGTCTTCAGTTAGATTAATTTTAGATGAAATTTCAACTAAGCATTCCATAGGTATTCTCCATATTATTATTTTTTATTATTCTTACTTTCAATTTGCTGCTTAATTATTCTTTTGGACTGGTTTTTGAATCGCCATAGGGGGCCTTCATTAACAATTAAATAATCAGACATGGAAATAACTTCACCGATTCCAAAACCAAGCTCTCTTTTATCTCTTCTTTGAAACTCTAAATATTCTTCAGAGTCATCAGAGCGTTTTCTTCTTTTTAAACGCCTAAATCTAGTTTTAGGGCTCGAGAAAACTGATACAACCGCGAAATTAGCGAAGTTTTTTTGAAATATTTCAATTTCATAAGGACTCCTTATTCCTTCAATCATATAGGTTATTTTGTTTGTTTCAGATTGAGCATAATTTATTTGGATTTTTTCCACGCACTTTTCGGCGACAACATAATCCCCATATTCTTTTCTCAATGAAACAGCAGTTTCTCCTATTTCCTGACCTCTAATTTCTGCTTCATCCCTAATCACGTCACCCATACGTATGATTTTCACGCCCATTTTTTGAGCAATGCGGGAAACAACACCTTTTCCTGATCCAGGCATCCCTGATACTCCAAATACTTTCATTTTTCCACTTCAGGTTATATTTGTAAAATTAATACATTAGTACTAAAATTTTAAATAAATACAAATATCTATTGGTTTAATTAGTTATCTAATTCCTATTTACTTAATTAATCTACTTTAGTTCTATAATCTTTAAAGACTCTTTTAAGTTTTTCTTATTATTAAAACTCTTTAAAATATT
>CAYUFT010000006.1:38232-48469 GCA_964444115.1 uncultured Methanobacteriaceae archaeon | reverse complement strand
AGTAATCATGGGGCCGGGGCCGAGATTCGAACCCGAGTCGCGGGATCCACAGTCCCGTAGGATAACCACCTACCCCACCCCGGCACATTTAATAAAACTGAATTTTAATTTATGATTAGGATTCAATGCGGGGGCAGGGATTCGAACCCTGGTAGGCCTACGCCAACAGGTCCTAAGCCTGTCCCCTTTGGCCAGCTCGGGCACCCCCGCTAAGGAAAGGCAAACATCTATAAGATGCCATTAGTCCATTAAAATATCACCCAAAAAGTGCAATCTTTCAGAAACTTATCTTATAATTGTAAAATCCAAGATAAAACTTTTCTGAAATGAAAAACTTCAAAATTATGAAAAATGCTCCGGCCGGGATTCGAACCCGAGTCTTCGGCTCGAAAGGCCGAAATGATTGGCCGGACTACACCACCGGAGCATGTGAATATAACATTAAATTTATTTAATTTATATTAGGTTTGTTTTTATATATAAAGGCATACTTAAAGTGGGCCCAATGGGATTCGAACCCATGGCCGCCCGGTTATGAGCCGGGCGCTCTACCTGGCTAAGCTATGGGCCCAAGGACGCCGCCGACAGGGCTCGAACCTGTGACCAATCGGTTAACAGCCGAACGCTCTACCTACTGAGCTACGGCGGCACTTGCCAAGTAAAGCCTGTAAATCAAGCTTACAAACCAAAGCCCTATGTTTACAGCCTTCTAAAACATAGCCCTTTATGGGAGTATAATTAGGTTGATAGTCATTGTATATAAACGTTTTGGGTGCAGGACCATTTTTACAAATAAGTCTTCGTTTGATCAACTAAATTTCATTAAATTTTGCTTAATTCATAATAATATGGCTAAAAATGATACAAAATAATGGTTTTTAGGTGAAACTAAGCTCTTAGTAAAACCATTATAGGCTAAAAAGGGCAAAAATTGAAGCAGCCATAACCACTATTAAAGGTATAATCACGATAATAGTGGCCTTTTTACGAGTAGCAAATAATGCATAAATAATTGCAATAGCTAACGCAATAATGGTGCCTAAAATCGGTAAAATCCCACCTAAAATCCCTGCCAAAATTACCAAAATTAAGGCACCAATGATTACAACATTCCATTCAAATGTAATTTTAGAAGTATCATACTGATTTTCCATTTTAGAAGGTCGTTCTTGATATGGTTGACTTTTTGAATTAGACTCTTGAGATTTCAAACGAGATTTAATGGGTTTTGATGGTTTTGTGCTGGCCGAATTCAAAGGTTCACCACAGTTTGAACAAAATTTATTCCCATTTTTATTTTTTTCACCACAATTAGAGCAATATGCCATAATTCCATCCTTATTATCAATTATTAATTTTCATTATTTTGATAATTACTTAATTTAAATATAATTTAAATGATGAGTATAATGTAAATACTTATTCCATCTATTTAATTTATATTCTATTATTTTATCTATATGAATTCAAAAATACTATTTATGATTATAAAATAGGCTATTTAAAATAATTTTAATATCTATTAAAAAATTAGAGAATAATTAAATACAGTAAGTTAATGTTTATTAATAAAATATTTTGAATTTAGGTGCAGCATGCAAGTTATAAAGAAATTAGAAGAGTTTAAGACTCTTGAACTATTGGAAAAGGCCAATAAAGTAACAATTCAAGAACATGGTTTAGATATAACCTTAGAAAGAGCTATTTTCCTTTCCTGGTGGTGTGATAAAGGAGACTGTGCCTTCTGTTATATGAGCACCCAAAAACAAAATATTAAAGATCCTAAAACTGCCCGGCGAAAAGTTGATGCCATATTAGCTGAAGCAGAACTTTGCCGGCGCATGGGATGGAATATAGAATTTCTATCCGGAGGATATGGGTCATTTAGCACCTCAGAAATTAAATCTATAGCCCAGCAGATTTATGGCATAACCAAAAAACCAGTTTGGTTGAATATAGGAATTACTCCAGATTTAGAAGATTATGGGAAAGAAGTCGCTGGAATTACTGGTGCTGTGGAAATGGCCAATCCACAAAAGCAAAAAGAAGTCTGTCCCAGCAAAAGCATAGAAGACATTAGTGAGATGCTGAATCTGGCCGGTGATTTAGGATTTAAAAAAGCAATAACCATTATTTTAGGTCTGGGTGAGACACCTTCCGATTTAAAATATCTTTTTGATCTTATTAATGATCTTAATATTGACCGAGTGACATTTTACTCGTTAAATCCCCATGAAGGAACCCCTTTTGAAAATAAATCCCAACCAGCATCATTATATTACGCGGGAGTAGTGGCCGCCACCAGAATAACATTTCCTAAGCTGGAAATAGTCTGTGGAACCTGGGTGGATAACTTGGCCAATATGGGGCCGTTGATTCTTGCCGGGACCAATGGATTAACAAAATTTCCTCTTTTTAAAATGTTTGGAACCCGCTATGGGAAAAGGGTAGAAGAAGAAGTTTACTGGGCCGGTAGAAATCTGAAAGGAACATTTACTGATTTTGGTCAGCTTTTAAATGGACCTCCCGCTGGTGAGTTGGAACCCTATATAAAAAGATATATTGATAAGTGTTTAAATAACAAATCTTTAAAGGAATAATATATTAAAATGAAATTAGTTATATTTAGAATACTTAAAATGTTCAGATAGAATTACAAAAACGAATTTAAAATAGAATTAAAATTCTAATAATCCATAGAATATACTTTAAAATTATAAAATAAATTAATCTAAAATAATCATCTATAAATCAATTTCTTAATTAAAAATATCTAACTTAAAATCTAATATAAACTAATATTGAATAATACTCAAATACCTTTCAGCGTTGAATTTTAACGTTATAATCTGCAAACAGCAGATTTAGAGGAGGAATTACTATTAAAATGAAATGCGGACTTGAAATTCACGTTCAACTGGAAACTGATTCTAAACTCTTCTGTGATTGTCACACCAACTATCAAGATGCACCAGCAAATACCAATATTTGTCACGTTTGTTTAAACCAACCCGGTGCTAAACCATTCCCCACCAATGAAAATGCCCTAGAGGGCGCTCTTAAAATCGCCATGATGCTGGATTGTAAGATTGCAGATGATGTTACTTACTTCATGAGAAAACATTACAATTACCCTGATCTTCCATCGGGATATCAACGTACTTCCGTCCCTATTGGATATGAAGGAGATTTAAATGGAGTTCGGATAAGAGAAGTGCATATGGAAGAAGATCCAGGTCAGTACAAACCAGATTTAGGGATAGTTGATTTTAATCGCTCAGGAATACCATTAATTGAAATTGTAACTGAGCCAGACATGAAATCACCTGAAGAAGCTCGAGCTTTCTTAAGAGAACTTATCAGAGTGCTTGAATACAGTGGTAATGCTCGTGGAGAAGGTACCATGCGGGCCGATGTTAATATTTCCCTGGAAGGTGGTAAAAGAGTAGAAATAAAGAATATTAACTCTATTAAGGGAGCCTACAAAGCACTTAAATTTGAAATGGTGCGCCAAAAAAATCTCCTGAAGCGAGGAGTAGAGATTACACAGGAAACCAGAGCATTTTTGGAAGCACAAATGATAACCGTTTCCATGCGACTTAAAGAGGGAGCAGAGGATTATAGATTCATTCCAGACCCTGATTTACCACCAATGCAGGCTGAAGAAGAGCAAATAGAAGGCATTAGGGAAAAAATGCCAGAACCTCCACATATCAAAGTTAAAAGGTTCATGGAACAGTATAATATTGCTGAAGAGCCGGCCAAAGTTCTTACTTCTGAACTTGAGCTGGCTGACGCCTTTGAAGAAGTAGTTAAAGATGTTGATCCACAATTCGCTGCGCTTTGGATGAGGGACGAATTAAAAAGAGTTCTTTATTATAATAAAATAAGTTTTGCTGAAAGTGGAATAACAGCAAAACAAGTAATTGAACTACTTAAAATGGTTCAAAAGAAAGAAGTGACTACTAAAGCAGGCCAAAGAATTATAGAAAATATGCCCAACAGTTCCAAATCTCCAAAAGAAATTGCTGAGGAAATGGGTTTAATTGGTATTGTAAATGAAGAAGAAGTAATTCAAGCCGCTCAAAAAGCCATTGATGAAAATCCAGAAGCAGTTGCTGATTATCATGAAGGAAAATCTGCCGCTTTAAACTTTTTAGTAGGTCAAGTAATGCGTTTTACTCGAGGAAAAGCAGAACCAGGTCGTGCTGTAGAGCTTTTAAAAGAAATGTTATAAATATTATAATTATCTCAATTTAAACAGCAAAATACTGAAAATAATCTGCGTGAAAGATAGAAATGAATTATAATGGAGGAATATAATGAGCAATAAACCCTTAGTTAAAGATTATATGACGAAAGAGGTTATTACAGTGCCTCCAGAAACTCCAAATGAAGATATAATTCAACTGATGAAAGATAGTGGCCACGACGGATTCCCTGTAAAGGAAAATGGATCTGTTATTGGAATGGTCACTGCCTTTGACCTTTTACTAAAAGATAGACAAAAAACAGTGCAGGATATAATGTCTACTAATGTTGTAGTTGCTGATCGAGATATGTCCATGAATGATGCGGCAAGAGTTATGTTCCGAATGGGAATATCCAGATTACCTGTTATTGATAAGAAAGGTACCTTAGTCGGAATTATAACTAATACTGACATAGTAAGATCCCATATTGAAAGATCAACACCTATGAAAGTTAATTACTTCAAAAAAACTCTTGAACAACTTTATGGGATAAAAACTGAAGTAAAAAGAATGAAAGTCCCTACACAGCGCCTTAGGCCAACACAAGATAAAGTTTATGCAGACGAGCTCCAGGGAAGAACATATGAGCTAAAAAGAGGTTTAGCAGAACCTACAATTGTAGTAAAAACAGGCGAACGTTTTGTACTTGTTGATGGGCACCATAGAACTGTGGCCGCCCGCACATTAGGATGTCAGGAAATAGATTCCTATGTTATTGATTTAAAGCAGGAATTAAAACTGGGAATGGAAAAAACAGCCGATTTAAATGGAATATTCTCTTTTGACGATATAGAAATTATAGATGATGCTCAACATCCCCTAATAGCCATTACCCGTAGTATGAGAGATAAAAAGAGGAAGAAATATGGCCAGTGAAGAAATAATAAAGGATGTTTACAAGGTTTTAGAAGATCGTAGAGACAATCCTGTTGACTCCTACACCTCAAAACTAATGCAAAACGATAAAAAAGCTGCAGAAGACAAAATACTGGAAAAGATAGGGGAAGAAACAGCGGAAGTCATTATTGCTTCTAAAAATAATGATAATTTAGTTTATGAATCAGCCGATTTAATTTTTCATACACTATTACTACTGGTTTACAAAGGGATAGAATTAGATGAGCTTTTAGATGAATTTAAAAAGCGAAGGAAGTAATAAATTATATTTTGTTTTCGTGTATTGTTTTGATTTTTTATTTTTTAGATTTAGATATTTAGGTGATAATATTTTTATTAAATTAATTTCCAAATTATCTTTAAATCATTTTAATAATCCATTATTTAGCAGATTATAAATCTTATTTCATATTTCACGGCTCTCAGCAGAAAAATAATTGTTGATTAGTGTTTCTACTTCATTCAACCATTCTTCTCGTTCCTTCAGAGGACTGCTGGCCATTACACGGAAAATTCGTCGCTGAAAGTTCTTAATCCCGCAGAAATCAAAAACACAGTCCTTCCATATCCGTTCTAGAGGATCACCAAACACTTCATTTTCCCTTTCTTCAGGAGTATTAGAAGTATTAAATACCATGGCCACTTTTGCTTTTAAAAGGCCTCGGGGAACACCAGAACCATCATCGTCGTCATCAAATTCATAAGCCACCCCGGAGCGAAGTACACGATCAAGCCATCCTTTTAAAATAGCGGGTGGCTGGCCCCACCAGTTGGGGTGGATGACTATAATCCCATCAGCTTCTTTAATTTCTTCCCTATGTTTAATTATCCTCCAATCAGATGTTTCACCAGTAGCCAGTTCCAAACCTTCCAGCAATGGATCAAATTTTTCATGATATAAATCATGGGCCATTATATCATGTCCGTTTCTTTTGAGAGTTTGTAAAACAGTTTCATAGATGGCATAATTGAAACTTTTGTTGTGTGGATGAGCAAGAATTACAGATATTTTCATTTTATCACACATTTTATCATTATTTAGACATATTCCACATTAGTATTAATCCTTTGCAATAATATCAAAATTAAATGAAATTAAAAGAAAAAATAATAATAAAAAATTGAGATTCAATACTAAAAAAACTTAAATTAAATTTTAAAGTTATTTTGTTCCTGTGCCTTTAAAAAAATTGTAAAAGAATGTTCCATCCTTTTCTGCAGATTTATATAGATCATCTATTCCTTTTTCCCATTGACCATGCTTCAACAAGCCCGAACCAATAGCCTGATCTTTTACCCCTTCCACCATAGCTATTATGGTCTTTTTTATGAAACCATCCACTAGTTCAGGTTTACTTCGGTCCACATATACAATCCTAGGAGTTACATGAACATCTTTAAATCCAGCATCTTCTAAAAGGGGATAAACTCTCCTTCCAATCATAGGATCACCACCTAAATCCTCTTGAGCCTTGACTAAAGAATTCCAGGCCATTACGGATTCTTCAGTTTCTGGATTGAAATAACATGACCCATGATCACCTTCAATAACCATAATAGAGCCTCCTTTTTTCAAATATTTTTTAAGCTCTTTAAGGGCAATTACTGGATCTAAAAGGTGTTCTAAAACAAAACAAATAAAGATGTGGTCAAAACTTTCTTTGTCAAAGGGTAGGTCCATTATATCTGCTTGTTTAAACTGGACATTTTTAATTCCTTCTTTTTCAATTAAATTTTTTGCTGCATTTAATGATTCTTTTGAAATATCAATAGAGGTTATAATCGCATCTGGACTGTTTTTAGCTATTATAACTGTTTGGGCACCTACACCACATCCTGCTTCTAAAACTTTGCTTCGTGGAGGGAAAAAAGTATCATGATGAAGTATTTCCGAGAGTGTATCAGCCTGATCCTCCAGACGTTCTGATTCTCTTTTAGAATAACCATGCACATAATTTTTCATTAATATCACCTTAAATTTCAAAATAATTTTTATTTCCTGGCTTAATGTAATTATAAAGTATTAGATCTAAAAAGAATTAAAAAAGGAAAAAGAACCGATGCAAAGTTAATAATTTCCATATGATTATAAGGGTTCTAATATCTCTTTAATAGATTCATCCAGTCGTTTATGACTTTTTAATGCTTTAATTATTTCCAGGCGTGGTTTAGAATGGATATATGGGTAATCTACATTCCCATCACCATCCATTATAGGGTAAGCTATTTTTTCTTCATTTAATGAAAATTGAGCATTAATTTCGCCAGTATTGCCCCTAGGATCTAACCGGATCCATTTTTCATCAATAAATACGCCATTTAACCCATGGAATATATTTCCCTCACCCATAGATAATTTCTGGTAGCAAAATCCAGCGGGAATGCCCACAACTCTTAGAAAGGCCGCCATTAAATGCGATTTAGCAAAGCATAACCCATGGCCCTTATTTAAAACGTCAGAAGCTCTGTAAGTAATTTCATTGCTGTTAATATCTGATGAATGGTTAATTTCGTCCCTTACAAATTCGTAGATTGATTTTGCTTTTTGAATATCTGTTTTCATTCCTTTTGATAATTCTCTTGCCTTTTTAGCCACCGATTGATTATCAAAATCAATTATCTCTGAGAAGCAAAGGTAATCCCCAATATTCTCTTTTAGTGGTATTAAATTCATTTAATCACAATGCAATATTCTTTTAAAATTTTATAATTCGGCTATTACTAGCATTTCATAGTCTTCCGTAGTTAAAGGATCATTTCGACTAAATTCACCTAATTTACAGGCCATTATATCAATTTTAGTAAAATTCAATGATTTTAAAAGCCAATTTATTTCTGAAGGGACATAATATCTCTCATCACATTCTAAAACAAGTTT
Source organism: uncultured Methanobacteriaceae archaeon (assembly GCA_964444115.1). Taxonomy (GTDB): domain Archaea; phylum Methanobacteriota; class Methanobacteria; order Methanobacteriales; family Methanobacteriaceae; genus UBA349. Next base: position 40,441 of record CAYUFT010000006.1, on the reverse strand, counting down.
TTGGCCATTATCATCTTCTACTTCCAGATGGTACCTGTCCCTGAAAGTCATGAGATCAAAGGTATTGTTATTATTGGTTTGGGTGGTGGAACTGGAATTTATAAAGTCTTTTACAGAATTGAAAAGAGGATAAAGACCATTTAATGTGGTAAATATCAATTTTCCATCTGATTTTAAGGCCTTCGCTGCATTTTTAAGTATTTTAAAGTTCATTTCATCAGTTTCCATGAGCGGAAAGGCCCCTTCACAGATCATGATGGTCAGGTCGAACTCTTTTTCAAAAGTTAAATTACAAGCATCAGCTTTTATAAAATCAATGTCTAATCCTTCATTGTGCGCGTTTTCAGCAGCTTTTTTAAGCATAGAATCAGATAAATCCACTCCAGTTACAGAATAACCCCTTTTACACAGTTCAATAGCATGGCGACCAGTGCCACATCCAATATCGAGAATTTTGGTTTTTTTATTGTAATTTATCTCTTTTTCAATAAAATCGACTTCACCTTGTGTTCCATGTACAAAAGATTCATATTCATATTTTTCTGCATAATTGGAGAATAATTCCTGGTACCACTGTTTCATCTTCTCACCAGATTGATTTTTAAAAATAGCGATAAAAATAGTTTTGCTTTTAGCAAATCGAAAATTTTAGCAAATAGATTTAAAAATATTAATCTAAATCAAATTAATCAGCAAAATTTAAAAAATTAATAAAATAAAAATATGGGTTTGAAACAACTATTTAGCAGCTAATTCCAATTTTTCATTGAATATTTGGAATTGATTGATATTTCCCTCAGATTCCATGATTTCCAAACATCTCAAGACAGAATAAGCCGCTCTGCTGACTCCCGCACTTCTTTTTTCAGTGTCTGTACCTACACAATACAAATTATTAATAGGAGTTTCTACATCCCCGAAACCAGAATTAATGTCCCATGCTGCCTTTTCTGGAATTAAATCCTGATAATGAATCATTTCAATATACTGCTCAATATCTGGTTGGATTTTTATTATGGAATCTAATGCTTTTTTTCGAATTTCCATGGTATCATATTCCTCAGGGATAGTAAAAGCAAAACCAACAAGCTGATTCCCTTTAGGGGCCATGGAAGAATCATAGTTCGACACCGGAACCATCCAAGCATAAGGATCGGAGTCAATCCACATTTCAGAACCATAATTTTCAAAGATTTTTTTATTTAAACCCAACCAAACGGTCAATGAATTAACTTTTTTAATATTATTCAAATTCTGAGCGTATTCATAGGGTAAATCATCAATTAAATGTGGTAAATCCGAAGCAAATCCCGAGTAAACAACAGTGCCGCATTTATAAGAATTTTTATTGGTAATGACCTTTTCAACTTTATCACTACACTGAATCTTCACCACTTCTTCACTGGTGTTGATTTTAACATTTTTGGGAAAAGATACCAAAATAGAGTTGATAATGGATTGAAGGCCACCTTTAGGATAACCCTGATCTTGAGCACCCTCTGTAACAAAAAGATCGTATAAACTACCTATATATTTAATTGGGCTTCCTTTATTAGTTTTATTATCTATAAAACGAGAAATAGCTGTGTTTTCAATTGAAGTTCCAACCAAAAAATAACAAATCCAGTCTAAAAACCTTCTGGTAGTAGAAGAGATATTTTCTGGAATCAGTTCTTGTATAGAGATATCAGACAAATTTTTACCTGCATTTAGTAAATAAAGAGTATTGAATAATGATTTCATTATCAATAAGCGATCTGTTTTAGGAATTAGACCAAATTTGAGCCAAGAATTAATATTCCAAGGGAATGGTTTTACTTCATTTCCAATTCTAACATTATACTTTCCAAAAGGAACGAACTGAGGTATAACATCAAAATATTTGTCCATAATCTCTTTTAAAGGCCCACTTTCCAGACGAGTAATAGCATGAGGTCCCGTATCTATTCTATATCCTTCCACATCATAGGAACGACACACACCCCCAATATTTTCCTCCTTTTCCAGAATTAATACTGATTTACCTTCCTTTGAAAGAGCTAGGGCTGTTAGTAAGCCACTTATCCCAGCCCCAATCACTACAACATCATAATTATCATTATCCATAAAAATCACCATTAATAAAAATGCTACTAAAAGTTGTTAAATTTTAAAAACAAGTACAATATGCCTTAGATGTAGAACAAAATATAAAAAGTTATGGTTGTTT
>CAYUFT010000006.1:0-38132 GCA_964444115.1 uncultured Methanobacteriaceae archaeon | reverse complement strand
GTTATGTTTTCAAAAAAAGAAAATTTAGGTTTAGTCTTTTATATAAAGAAAGGAAAATTAACTAATAAAGGTATTAAAAAACTAGTAACTCTTCTTAATGAAATAAAAGCTGATTTGGACTATTTAAAAATAAATGGTTACAGCTTCTTTTCTACTGCTTCATTGCGAAATATTGAAAACCATGCGGATGTTATTCAAATTATTAAAGATGAAGTAAATATAGAAATTGATGTATTAACCGGTGAGGAAGAGGGAGAATTAAGCTTTTGTGGATCTATTTCTACTATCCAAACGAATAATGGGATTCTAATTGATTTAGGTGGGGGTAGTGTTGAAATTGTGCTTTTTAAGAATAAGAAAATAATGGAAAAATATAGTATTCCTGTTGGTTCTTTAAAAATGTATAATGCTTATGTTTCAGATATGATACCTACTAAAAACGAGTGTAATTTGATTAAAGAAAGAATATACTCTGAATTAGAAAAAAGTGATCTTAATAATGAAGAAAAAATTCCTTTTATGTGTGGTATAGGGGGAAGTATTCGTGCCATTGCCAAAATATTAGTGGATTTAAATTTGCAGAATAAAAAAGCGGATTTATTAGATGTTAAATTATTAAAAACACTAGAAAACGAATTGAATCTTAATGAATTGAAATTAAATAATAAAGATATTTATTACAAAATATTGCAGGTTAAACCATCTAAAATTCACACTTTAGTCCCTGCGTTATTAATAGTTGAATCAATTACTTCTTATTTTGGATGTGAAAAAATACAAATTAGTGAATTTAGTGTTAGAGAAGGCTATTTATTAAAAAAAGTGTTAAATAGGTGCCAAAATGTCCAAGAATGATTATAGTTTTACCCAAAACCGTGAATTATCTTGGTTAAGATTTAATGATCGGGTTTTAGAAGAAGCAGAGGATGGTTCTGTTCCTTTATTAGAACGTTTAAAGTATGTGTCAATTTTTACCAGCAATTTAGATGAATTTTATATGGTAAGATGCGGAAGTTTATATGATTTATCACTTATTAATGAGGATTATGTGGATAATAAAACTGGCTTAAATGCGCAAGATCAATTAGATGCCATCTTTGATAGAACTAAATTCCTAAATAAACGTAGAGATAATATATTTAAATCTGTCCATTCTCTTTTAAAAGAGCAAGGTATTCAGGATTTAGATTTTAATGATTTGACCAAAAGTGAAACTAAATTTATTAATAAATATTTCTTTAATTATATTTTTCCAGTTTTATCTCCCCAAGTTATTGATATCCACCATCCTTTTCCTCATTTATTAAACAAATCCCTGAATGTTATGTTAATAATAAAGGATAAAGGCAAAATATTATATGGGCTTATTCCAATCCCTTCCTCTTTAACCAGGGTAATTTATTTTCCAAATGATGAAATGAGGTTCATTCTATTAGAAAAAGTAATATATGAGTATGTTAATGAAATCTTTTCAAATTATAACGTAGAATTTAAAACTGTAGTTTCAGTTACTAGAAATGCCGATATTACTTTATCTAATTCTCAAATTGATGAAGATGAGGATTATAGGGGCTATATGAAAAAAATTTTAAAGAAAAGAACTCGTTTAGCACCAATCAGATTAGAATTCTATAAATATTCTGACCCCGTATTAACAAAATTTCTATGTGATCAGTTAAATATTGAAAAAAATCAAGTACAAATCTCTAATACTCCTTTAGATATGGGTTATGTGTTTGATTTATATGAGCATGTTGAAAAAATAAATGAATTAATTTTCCATAAATTATCCTTTAATCCATATTATCCTAAAATACCGAAAACTGTTAAAGAAGGAAATATTATTTCCCAATTAAAAAGGAAGGATATTTTACTTTTCTATCCCTATGAGTCTATAGAACCTTTTTTAAGTTTATTAAAAGAGGCAGCTAATGATGAAAATGTAATATCCATTCAGATTACTATTTATAGATTAGCCCGGTCTTCCTCAGTAATAAAATATTTATTAGAAGCCTGTGAAAATGGAAAAGATGTGACTGTTTTAATTGAGCTTAGAGCCAGATTTGATGAAGAAAGAAATATTCATTATGCAGGTTTATTAGAAGAAGCAGGATGTAGGGTTTTGTATGGTTTTGAAGAGTATAAGGTGCATTCAAAAGTTTGTTTAATTACTCGAAAAGAGAGAAATAAAATTCAATATATTACTCAATTAGGAACAGGCAATTATAATGAAAAAACTTGTAAATTATACACTGATTTGAGTTTTATTACCACCAACCCGGCCATTGGCGAAGATGCAATGTTATTCTTTAAAAACATGGCAATTTCTAATTTAAATGGAGAGTATAAAAAGTTATTAGTTGCACCTTTTGGATTAAAACCTAAATTAATCGAAAAAATTAATGGGGAAATTGAACTGGCCAATAATAATCGTCCAGCTAATATTATCATGAAAATGAATTCTTTAACTGATATAGAATTAATTGAAATGTTAAGTAAAGCTTCCCGTGCTGGTGTAAAAATTAAATTAATAGTTAGAGGTATTTGTTGTTTAGTTCCCGGCTTACCAGGTAACACTGAAAATATTGAAGTCATTAGTATTGTAGGTAGGTTCTTAGAACATGCCCGGATTTATTGTTTTGGTACTGGAGAAGATGCTTCAATATATTTATCCAGTGGGGATTTAATGACTAGAAATACTGAAAAAAGAGTTGAAATTGCTTTTCCTATTGAAAATCCGATCTTACAGGAAAAAATTATCCATATATTAAATATTATGCTCAATGACAATGTTAAAGCTAGGAAAATAAACGATAGAGGAGAATATGAGAAAGTTATTCGAAGTATTGATTTAATTGATTCTCAAAATTATTTTATGGATGACAATTTCTCAGTAAATGAAGAAGAAGAAATTGAAAAAGAATCATTTTTCTCTAAACTAAAAAATCTATTTAAAAAATATGATTGAAAATTCACTTTTTTATTTTAATGAATTTATTTTTTTTATTGTAATAGTTTTCAATATCCGATTGAACCAGTATAATGATTATAAAAATATATTAGTATTAAAAAATTAAATTAAGGTGAAAGATAATTAAAATAACTCTGGCGATAATATGGACCAAATTATAGACACATTTCAAATTGAAGATAATCATTATGCTTCTTTTGCAAATAAAACAAAAATATCAATAGAAAAAGGCCAAGGAATATATGTTTATGATGAAAAAGGTCAAAGATATGTAGATTTCACTTCGGGTTGGGGAGTAACCAGCATCGGACATGCTAATCCAGTAATTACCCAGGCTCTGGTGGAACAGAGCAAAAAAATTATTCAAAACCCTAATTCAGGAGCCACCTATTCTCCTGCACGCTCCAAACTTATATCCTTAATGCAAGAAGAAGTACTGCCTGAAAATTTAACCCGTGTATTTTTCGCAAATAGTGGAGCAGAATCAAATGATGCTGCTATTAAACTAGCCAGAAAAGCAACTGGAAAATTAAACATCATATCTACTAAAAAGAGTTTTCATGGCCGAACTATCAGTACTGTGTCTGCCACTGGCCAAAATAAACATCGGGACAAATTTAATCCTCTGATTCCCCACCACATCTTTGTTCCATATAATGATATTACCCCAATAGCTCAGGTTCTCACTCAAGACGTGGCAGCTGTAATAGTAGAGGCTATACAGGGCGAAGGTGGGATAAATGTGCCCGATGGTGATTATCTGGAAAAATTATCCAATTTATGTCAGAAAAATGATGTTCTTTTGATATTAGATGAAATTCAGACCGGGTTTTGTCGAACTGGTTCCATGTTCGCATCAGATAAAGTTAAAATCGACATTTTGACCATGGCCAAAGGTATTGCTGGTGGATTCCCTTTTGCAGCCTTTGCAATGACTGAAGAGGTTCATGACAAACTGGATGTAGGAGATCATGGAGGAACCTATTGTGGAAATCCTCTGGGTTGTGCGGTGGCCTATGCAGTTATTAAATACATGTTAGATAATAAAATCTGTGAAAATGTGAAATCCGTAGGTCAATTTGCCCTTGATGAACTCATGAAATTTAAAAAAGATTATCCTGATTTAATAAAAGATGTAAGAGGTAAAGGACTTTTGATTGCCATAGAAATGGCTGATGAGGACATTACTGCTTCTTTAAATTCCAAATGTTTTGATAAGGGCCTTCTTTTAAATGTAACTCAGGGAAATGTAATTAGAATGTTTCCAGCTTTAAATATCTCAAAAGAAGAAATGGAAGAAGGTTTAGAGATATTTAAAAATAGTCTAATTGAAATTAGTCTGAATGAATATGATTAGTGAATAATTAATCAGCTATTCAATATTCAGTCCATTTACATTCCCAACATGGATAAAATTGGATTGAAATATCAAATAGCTTTTATCTTTTGGATAATGTTCTGATTTTCGCATATTATCTAGAAATGGTATATTAAAAAATTTCTAATCACCATGCACTGATTACCATAGCAACATTGATGATAATGTAAATCACTACAAGCAGCACTATAGAAACTCTATCCAGTACCCAAGATAACTTCTTTTCACCTTTCTTATCATAAAGATATAAAGAAATTGTGGATTCAATAAGAGTTACCAGAATCAGAATCAAACCTAAATTATTCACCATATCTGCCAGAGTCATGGCACCAGTTTTTGGTATTAATTCTGAGGTAATGATAAAGTTGGCAATTGCCACAAATAAAGCTCCGGACCCCAGTACAAACCGTGGGTCAACTTTGGTAGGCTTAATAAACAGAGCTAGCAGCGCAGCTATTACAGCAACAAATAGACCTATGAATATTCTGAAATAAAATCCTGAATCTGGCCGGGATATATCAATACCCATTCTTAATTGCGAAAAAGTGGTTTTATTGCTACCTATTCGAGGATCACCGAAATTGGACTTATAGGTATGGGGTTTTTCTATAACAGCGACATTATCAATATTATAACCTGGAATCTGTATCCGAGAACTGAAATCAGAAGTATTATTTTCTGCAACAAAGACTAAATCTGATCGTTCGTTTTGTTCATCCTCTATTTCTAAGGTGAGCACATGATTATCCATGGGGAATCTTAAAACATCAAAAAATTTACTTATTTCAGCTGTAACATAGTAAATCTGGTAATGTTGTGTTCCATTAGTATAATTATCCTTTATTTTTTTATCTATAATATTCCCATCAACAATCTGTAAGTTTTCGCCGGGATTAACCTTGCTACCGTTCCATTTAAACCAGATATAAAAATCAACAGTCCATTTACTGTCTGATAAAGATAAATCTCTAATTTGATCCACGTAGATTCCTGTAAGTACCTTAGTAGTGTTGTTAATAGAAAGATTCTGTTCTCCGGGGGTTAGTCCAGACTCGGTAAGATTAGGACTCATCCGTTCTATATGTTTAGCTATGTCCGATTGTTTATCTTCATAAACAGCCCCTACCATGAAGCTGCCTACCACACAAAAAATCATTATAATTCCTATTATCCATAATAGGATGAATTTGCGGCCTTTAGAAGAGATTTTTTCAGACTTGGAACTTATATCATCTTTTGGAAATTTATCGGACTTATCAGATTTATCAGACAAAAAAGACCACCTATATCACATAATTAGAGTCAAACTATGAGTATTTATATAAAATAATTAGCTTTTATAATATTTAATTTCATCTCTTATCTTAGATTAGGATATAATTCAATTTTCATTGATAATTATTATTTATAGTCCCATGAAATTTTATATCAAACCACTTCGATCAAAATTTCCCAAAAAGAAATATTTATATAATATTTCACCAAATAGCTTAATGTTACTTCGATACTTATCGAATTGTGAAATATACTAATGGTGCACATCATGGATACCAAAAAAATGGCCAAGGTCTTCAAAGCTTTATCCAATCCTAATCGCTTAGAATTATACTTGCAAATCGTTGAAAAACAGGAAAATTGTTACGAAGCAGACTGTGGATGCTTAATCAGCGATATTACCAAGACATTGAATATTGGCGCCCCTACCATTTCTCATCACCTTAAAGAATTATCCAACGCTGAATTAATCTTTACTGAGAGAAAAGGCAAATTTTTAGTGGCTAGGGTAAATGAAGAAATGGTTAATGAAGTTAATGAACTTTTAAAGCTACATAATAATGAATTTTAAAATTTTTTAAAGATATAATTCGAAAGTTGTCAAATTAATGAATATTAAAATTTAATAATTATTTAAAAGAGGATTAAAATGAAAACTGCAATAATTTACAAGTCAATACATCATGGAAATACTAAAAAAATCGCTGAAGTAATGGCCAAATCTCTGGAAGCAGATTTAATAGATTTAAAAGATGCCCATCCAGATATCATAAAAGAATATGATTTAATTGGCTTTGGTTCAGGAATATATTATTATAGACCTCACAAAAAGCTTAGAAAGTTTATTGAAGGCCTAGACAATGTTGAAAACAAAAAAACATTTACATTCCTTACCAGCGGCAATGGGAAACCAAATAAATGGCTAAATGAAAAATTATCGAAAAAAGGTTTTGAAGTTCTGGGTGACTTTGAGTGCAAAGGATTTGACACCTATGGGCCTTTAAAATTAGTAGGTGGACATAATAAAGGTCAACCCAATGAAGATGATTATAAAGATGCTGAAAACTTTGCTAAAAGTTTAAAATAATTATAAAATAATGACATTATTTAAGATAAGAAATTTAAGAGCACTGTTGGTGATAAAATGGATAAAACAAACCTTTATGAAACAATATTCAGAAGAAAGTCCATTAGAAAGTTTGATTTAGCTCCCCTGGATGAAAACACTTTAAATGAGATCTCAGATTGTCTTCAGACATTGGAACCCTTGCATGAGAACATTAAAATTGAATTTAAAATAATATCACCTGATTTAGTGAAAAGAAGGATGATGAAAAAAGCCCCCCATTACATAGCCGTATTTTCAGAGGTTAAAGAAGGTTATTTAAGCAACGTAGGATTCATGCTACAGCAGATGGACCTATTCCTTTCGGCCAATGGATTAGGATCATGCTGGCAGGGCATCCCCACTCTGAAAAAAGAGGCTTTAGAAAGTTCTAATCTAAAATTTATAATTTTAATGCCCTTTGGAAACCCCCAGGAAACATTGCACAGAACTAATATCTCTGAATTTAAAAGAAAACCACTAAAGGAAATAAGTGACATCAAAGGTGCTGATGATATACTGGAAGCAGCCCGTATAGCTCCTACTGCAACTAATGCTCAGTCATGGTTCTTTACTGGAGATAATAACTTAATCCATGCATATTATATTGAACCAGGGCGTGTTAAAGGATTATTAACCAAAAAATATCCCCCTATGGATGTGGGAATTGGTCTTTATCATCTGAAACTGGCTGGCGAACATTTTGGCCGGGCCCCGGAAATTATATTTGATAAAAACGTGGTTAAGAATCTTAAAAAAGAATATAACTATGTTGCCAGCTTAAAATTAAATAAGTAATTACTTTTTTTGAATAATTTTTTTATTTTTATTTAAATTTATTATAAACCTATAAACTCTTATTTAAATTAAAAAAAGTTGTTTTACATGCTTATTTTATTGATGAAATTTAAGATCTGGATAAAAAAATGAAAAAAAGAAATGAAATCCAAAAACAATCCTGATTTTTATTAGCCTTTTCTAAATTATCTATCAATCAACATCTCCAAAGGGAAAATAAGAAGATAAACTAAATTACCCCAACGAGGAATTATAAAAGCTAAAGCCAGCGCAAGTAGTGCAATTGCTATAAATAGCAATGTAGATTTTTCACTGGACTTTAATTGTCCCATATCCGCATTTTCATGCAAAAAATCACTACGATTTATTATGTAAACATTCAAGAAAAGAACTAATGCTATTCCCAGCATGTTTATATTAAAAATAATATCCGAAATAGTGAAATCCCCGTAATCTCCATTTAAAGAGGCGGAAAAAGGAACTAAAACTATAAATAATAGCCATATCATGTTTACCCACAGCAAAGTAGTATTCACTGACTTTATCTGGCTATAAATGCGATGATGTATATTCCAGAACATGGCCAGCAGAACGAAACTTACTACTAAAGATATAAAAGAAGGTAATAAGCCATAAAGAGCATGTTGTATTACCATGTTGCTTAATGGGGCATTTAAATGAGGTACTGCTAAATCCAAAACCAGTAAAGTCATGGCAATGGCGAATATTCCATCCACCAAGGTCTCGATACGATTTTTGCTCATATGCATAATTGAATCCTCCAACAAAACATTTTTAATCTCCCAAAACTCATAAAAACTATATGATAACTTATTAAATTTAAACTTAAATAATTAACGTAAATACTCAGCAAAGATATATAAATTTAAATTTTATAAGTTATAAGACTAAAAAACCTATTTATTGATATTAAATTAATTATAATCTTTATAAATATGGATCTAAGGAGATGAATAAATGGCTGATAATAAAACAGTTTTAGGTTACGATAAATTTCTAATGATGGCCCTTCACAAAGGCCCGCTTAGTTTAGATGAATTATGGGAAAAATCCATATTATTTTTATCTCTGATTTGGTATCAGCAGTTACCTGAGAAAGGTCAACCATTGGCCGAAAGATTACTTTTCACATTTTCCCACATGCGCTCTCAACTGGAAGATGGGATAACCCACGAAGCCAGTCAGGGAACTGAAGAAGAAATGGCTAAGTTGATTGATGATGGCTGGGTTAATCTGAATGATGACAATGAATATGAATTAACTGCTGAAGGTCTTAATAAAGCGGAAGAATATGTAAAAAGTATGAAAAAGGAGGCAGCTACGGCAGATAAAGAATTAAAACCTTCTACCACGGCCAAAAACACCACATTTTTAGATGCCTTCCTGGCAGTACTTAAGTTAGGTAGTGGTTTAATAAGCGGCAGTATGGGTTTAATTGCTGATGGTACTGATGCTACCATGGACACCGTGGAGGCCATATTAGTTTGGCTGGGAATTAAATATCACCGAGAAAATTTAAGTACATTTCTGGTTATTTTTGGATTATTCATTGCTGCAGTGAGTGTTTTATTCGATTCAGTCACTCACCTATTAGCCACCTTAGCTGGCCATGCTGCACCTATGACCTTGCCTTATCTAGTTATAGGCGTTGAAGGAATAGCCATATTGGCCGCGGTATTTCTTTTTTATTACCAACGATATGTGGGAAAGGTCACCAACAGTTTAACCTTAATATCCCAGTCCGTAGATTCTAAAAACCATATATTTATCGGTACCTCAGTTATTATAGGTGCCATTTTCGCCATATACGGTGTTTATTTCGTGGATGCAGTGATTGGATTAATTGTAGGAGCTAATATTTTTAAAGATGCTGTAGGTTTACTTAGAGAAGCTATTTCCGCCCAAAAAGGTGATGAAGCAGATTATTCACAGGAATATAAACTACCATTACAAGAATGTTGGGAAGAAAATCAACTGGTGGCCTTTAGAAACTGGATTTTATACACATTATGGGCCAAAGAATCCAAAACCAGACCAGACATTGTTAAATCCTTAGAAAGAGTTTTCCACCCAGATAACTACATCCCAGTACTCAGCGAGCTTAAGGCCACTTGCAATGGACATTATGATTTTGAAGGCCAGTTTGAAGATCTTATTCACCCTTTAAAAGAACATAAACTTTTAATTGAAGAAATTGAGGAAGAATATTATCTAACTGAAGACGGTGAGAAACATCTGAAAAAGTTCATCACACACTTCAAATACTATGATGTCCATGAATCAGATGCTATATTGCTGGCCATGGCCCAGGATAAGAAGGAGTGAGTTATTTTAAGGAATAGTGACAATAGTTAAAGCTCTTTAACCATTACCGTCCGTTCAATATTGTTATAAAAGCCATTTTTAAGATAAAATGCTTCGGCAGGTATTTCTTTATTGGTTAATAAGGTCAAACGAACATAATTCTGACAGGTAAGATAATTAGAAATCTCATCTAACAGTTTTGTTCCTATTCCATTTCCTTGCATTTCATTTTCCACAAAAAACTCATCTACAAAGAATTCCTGACCATCCCACCATGATCTATTGTGTCCTAAACAAATAGCCACAATATCAGAACTTTCACAGACCACAAATCCTTCAAATGCAGGATTTTTAATTAATTCACCCAGATAATTCCTGGCCTGTTCCAGAGATTTCCAGTCGTCATACCAGGGATCAGAGGAAAATACTTTTTTAAATAGTTTTGCACAATTATCCAAATCACTGGAATTAAATTTTCTAATTTCCAGACCATTATCCGTGAAAATAGGCCCATTCATCTCATTTACACTTTCGTCTGGGAAAAAATAGGCCCAGTGATCAGCAATGGGACCTTGTTGGAAATGTTCTTTAACTGCTGTTTTAATAGACATTTAAATCATTCCTGTATTAAAAAATTATAATGGGGGCATTAGTGAGTACCGTGCCCCAATTAACATACTTATCCTCATCCAGAGTTATTGAAGTCCAATTCTTTTCAATTTTACCTAACCCTGCCATCATAGCAGCTAGTTTATGTAAATAAAGGAATAGTTTTTCATTAGTTTCAATCTTAGGAACAGGAAACGCAGAATAGCCATTTTTTTGTAGCATTTCACTCAAACGTGCAGTTATAATATCTATCTTGCTATCGGTCACGTTTTTGGTGTCATTGTAAATTTTTTCATATTCACTCTGATGTGATGCAGGGGAAATTTTGGGGAATAAGGTTAGGCCTATAGAAATCGCATTGGGATATGCATCCAATAGAGAGCCATATTTTTGAGTTTCCGACTTTTCTACATTGGATAAATCAGCAATACCAAAATAATAGTCTTCACATTCAGTTTCAATGGTTTTCCTTGCCAGATTTTCAAATTCCATATTTTTACATCCTTAATTAATCTTTTTTCTATTCTAATTTATTTATTTTCTTAACATCTCACCAGGTCATTGGTTTAAATGATTCTTGTGAATTTTTGAGTTTTATTATTGATTTTGTGATAGAATTATGATTGATGGTGAAATTTGAATAAAGCCCAGGCTAAGGCGAGCTATCAAGTAAAAGTAGGAAGATAAATGAGGCCCTTGATAAGTATTTTATAACACGTTGGAGGCGGTAGATAATACTACAGATGGAGGCCTTATTTATTTTTTAATTTTCATGAACTGAATCTTTAATTTTAGTAATTCTCTCCTGTAAAGATTCTATTATCTCTTTATGAGGAGCTAGATTCTCTTTATTTATATCTTCCAGATATGAAATGTAGTTATCAATTTCTATTAATGCACTTTCAATGGCTTGTGGCTGATGATAAGTGCCCTGGCGGTTATGGGTATTTCCAAATATTTCATAGATGGTTTCCCGGCCAGTATCTGTTAAATCATATTTTCCATCATCCATTTTAGTTATTAAATCTTCGGCGACCATTTTTTTTAGCATGGGATATACCGAACCTGGTGAAGGACGTGAAGCCGCACGCTTCATGGTTTTGTTAAGATGCATGTTGTAGTGTCTTCCTGAATGAGAAAAGTCTGAAAAATGATCTTTCATCTTATACATTCCCTCATAGTGTTCCTGTATAGAATCCATTATTTCTACTCCATTTTTTGGGCCATGGCTCAGCACATGAAGTATCCAAATTCTTAGGCCTCCCAATTTATGAAGTTGATCTACTTTCTCATGTAGACTTTTCCAGTTGTGTAATGTATTTTTCCAGTTATCCCACATTCTAAATTTTTCTCCTATTTGATTATAGGATTTTTATTTCATTAATTGATTATTTATTAATAGCGGATTTAGCAAATAGGCCATATTGAATAATATTGGAATGAACTATCCACATTCTCATTATCAATCAGTTGATATCGACCACTTGATATCGAGTAGTTGATATTTTGATAAAGTTGCTTATAAAGGTTTGGTTTTTATGAAAATTTAGAATTGAAAATAAAAAATTAATAAAAGAAATTAAATTGAAATTTAATATTAAATAAAAAATAATGGAATTTAAAAAAGAATAAATTGATTTTAATCCCTTAGGTTTTCAAATAAGTAACAAACATGGTGCTTTTATCTTCTCCCACTTCAAAACCGCATTTTTTATAAAATTCAACCTCATTATCATAGGCAATAATTGCTTTTCGTGCCAGGCACTCATATTCTTCTAGCATTAATTCCACCAGTTTTTTCCCAATTCCCATACTTTGATATTCTGGCCTGACCAGCAAATAGTGAAATATGCAGTCATTACTCCATCGGATAGTGAATTAATCAATCCCACTAATTTATCCCCATCATATGCCGAATAAACCCTATGAGAATTCTTTATGGCCATTTTTAGTTTTTCAGGATAATTTCCAGAATCCCATTCCACTGAAAGGAATAAATCCTGTAGTTCTTTTTGCGAAAAATCCTTAATCTTTTTGTAAATAATTTCCATAATAACAAATCCTTGAAGAAATAAAATATAATTGTTTAATTAATTGTGTTAATATCAATTATAAGAATATATGCCACTATTAATCTGATGAGGATATTATGGAAATCAAAAAGCATTCAATTGAAGTAAATGGGGTTAATATTGTGCTTCATGAGTCTGGCCCAGGCAAATCAAAACCTTCTCTTTTACTGCTGCATGGTGGTGGCCTTGATTCGGCCCTACTTTCATATGGAACAATAATGGGCATTTTAGGTGAAAAGTACCACGTTATTGCTCCAGATCTGCCAGGATATGGTGAAAGTGACAAGCCAAAGGCCCCATATACCATCGAGTGGTACCTGGAGTTTTTGGACGATTTAATAGAAGTTTTAGGTTTTAATAAGATTAATTTAGGAGGCCTGTCCCTGGGAGGAGGTATTGCCTTGGGTTATTCTCTAAAATATCCTGAAAAAATCAATAAATTAATTTTAATTGCCACTTACGGGCTAAGTGATAAAATCCCTTATCCCCAAATAACATCCTGGCTCATGAAACATCCAGGAATCTATGATTGGGTGAATAATTTGATTCTCTCAAGTAAACTGCTGTTAAAGGCCAGCCTGAAAAGAATTCTAGTAAATCCTCAGGCCCTGAATGATGAAGTTATAGAGCAATTAATAAAAGTAGGAAACATGCCAGATAGTGGCCTGGCCTGGAGAGCTTTTCAGCTAAGTGAGTATTGAAAATAAAAAGCTAAAGACCTGTTATTTGAGTCATTCATAATCTTAAAATGCCTTTACTGCTTTTAACTGGAAAAAAGGATTCTTTAGTACCCAGTAAAGATGTGGAAAGGGCCAGTGAATTGATTCCTAATTCACGGTTGGTAGAGATTGAAGAGTGTGGACACTGGCTTCCTCGAGACAGGAGTCCTGAATTTGTCAAAGCTGTTGAGGATTTTCTTACATCCCATATATGAATAAAAATAATTTAAAAGAATTTTATGTGTATTTTAAAATAAAACAGCAAATTTCCGAATCATTTCGTCAATTTTTTGATCCTTACTCTTATTCCAGACCACAATATCAGTTCCAACTACTTTTCCGCCTTTGGACTCGCAAATTTTTTTCATTTTCCCAATGGCCTGATTTCCACCGGTCCAATTAAATCTTAGGCCCTTAGTAACGAAGCAAGCAATTTTCTTATCTTGCAATGAGTCAATTTGTTCCAGATAAGATTTCATAGGAGGTGCCAGGGAAAATGCATGTACAGGGGCACCAAAAATTAGGGCATCGTATGATTCAAGTTCTGGTTTGCTTTGGAACTCCACATTTTTTGCTTTCATAGGAACTTCACCTTCCTGAACCACCCTTTCAATTTCTACTTCATGACCATTTTCCTGGAACTTTTCTTGAAGTTTTTGAGCTACAGAATACGTATTTTCAGTTTTAGAATACACAATAATTCCTATTTTCATCTTTTACCCCGCCTTAACCAATTAATTTCAAAATTTTGGTTTTATTTTATATATTACTTATTTAATTAAAAACTCCATATTATACATTCCCTTCTCCCCACCAAACCATCTCATGGTTTTTTGGCCAGAGATTTTAAATCCAAATCGCTCATATAGTCGCCGGGCACCTTCATTATTAAAATCAACATCTAATACTGCCTTTTCTTTTCCTTCATCGCTGGAAATTTCCACTGCACTTTCTAAAATAAATGTTCCGATCCCTTGGCCTCGGGCCTTTTCATCTACAGCTACACAGGCCAGATAAAAATCTTGAGGTCCGACATCAGTTAAAAGCATGGCATCGATTAAACCTAAAATAGTGAATCTTATTACATCTAAAGGAGAAAAAACTTTTAAAAATGCTTTAATTTCCTGTTTAGAACTGTTTTTTTCACTACTAGAAGTTATCAGCATTCCTAAAACATCTTCGTCATCATGCTCCGTGACCACGAAAATATTTTCATATCCAATACTATTATTTCCTGCTTTTACCAGTTTTTCAATTTTATTTACTGCTTGAGATTTATTTTTTAAAATCTGGTCATAAGTATGAGCATCAGTAAAATAAATGAGTTCTGAAACCTTCTTAGAGTCATGAACATCCAAATTCAATTTTTTAATTATCATTATTGCACTCCTATTGAAAATTGTAAAAATTTTGTAAAAACATTGCTCTAAAAATCTTGAAAATCAAATTTTACCTTAATGCTGATAGAATTATAAATTTGGTTAATATAATTAAATTAATGTGAATAAAACTTAAAATATATTTGTATCAAAAGTTGTATTCAGAAAAAAATCAGCAGGGATTGTATGAGCCAACAAGACAGAAATCTACTAAGAAAAAAGTTCGATAATGCTGCCCAAGCATATGATAAAGATCGGAAAGCAATTATACCTAATTTTGACGTTTATTACGGGACTCTGGTTCAGTTGGCAGATACAAAAAATAATAGTCCTCGAATATTAGATTTAGGAGCCGGTACTGGACTTTTAACTCAGCTTCTCTGGGAAAAACATCCGCAGGCCCAGTTTCAATTAGTGGACATGGCCCCTGAAATGTTAAATATTGCTAAAAACAGATTCTCAGGGCAAGAAAACTTCGAATACATTAATGAAGATTATTTAAAGTATGATTTTGACGGTTTATTTGATATGATAGTCTCTTCACTCTCCATTCACCACCTAAATCACAGTGACATTAAATCACTTTATCAAAAAGCGTATGATCACTTAAATCCTGGTGGTTTATTCTTAAATGCTGATGAGGTAATCGCACCAAATTCTTACTGTGAAGAAACTTACCAGAAGAACTGGCTGGAAGTAATTCAGCAGGCAAATCTTGATGAAGATGATAAAACTGTTATTTTAGAGCGCATGAAGTTTGACAACCCAGCCACTCTGGAAGACAACATAAACTGGTTAGAGGAAGCCGGATTTAAAAATGTAGATGTTTATTACAAATATTATAATTTTGTGGTTTTATACGGACAAAAATGGCCCAAAAACAGTGATTGTAAATGAGGTGGTGGAAAATGAGCAAAAAACTTGAATTTAAAATTATTAGTTGTAATGATTTAGATCTTATTAAGCCGCTCTGGACGAATCTTAAAGATCACCATGCCAATATATCTCCTCATTTCCAGGAAAAATATCAGGCCACCAATTTTGAAAATAGAAAAGAGGAACTTTTAAAAAAATCATCCCAATGCAATATGAGGATAGAAGTGATATCTAATTGTGATAAAGACTGTTTTGTGGGTTATTGCATTAGTTCCATTGATGATGAAGGTAAAGGAGAAATAGATTCTATTTATTTAGAAAAAGAGTATCGAAAGTTAGGTTTAGGTAAAGAAATGGTGAAAAGGGCCATGGAATGGATGGAAAGTCAGGATACCAACGAATTAAAAATCGTGGTGGCTGTGGGCAATGAAGATTTACTGCCATTTTATAGCAGTTTCAATTTCTTTCCCAGACACCTTATCCTAGAAAAGAAGGAAAAGAAAATAGATTAGGTAAATAACCATGTGGCTCGACGAATTACAATTCAATCCATTAAATACTCTATTAAATTGTTCTAATCCCGCCATGGATTATTTCACCAAAAGGGATCTTTTAGAGGAAAAAGTGGCAAAAGTCAATTCTCTCTGGGAGTTGCCAGCCCCCGGAAAAATAATTAATAAACAGCACGATAATGGTTTCTGGAAATATCCTGGAGGAAATCATAAACTGCGATCTGTGGAGGATTATAATCAGTTGGAGACTTTTAGACAGTTAGGAGAATTAGTGGAAAAATATGGATTCAATAAAAATCATCCATCCATAAAAAAGGCCGCAGAATTTCTTTTTAAGTGTCAAACCAACGAAGGGGACTTTAGAGGAATTTATGGAAAACAATATGCTCCCACCTATTCCTCAGCAATTATGGAACTTCTAATAAAATCAGGATACCATAACGATCCTAGAATAGAAAAAGGATTTCAATGGCTGCTTTCTCACAGACAAAATGATGGAGGGTGGGCCATTCCATTTAGAACTTTGAAAATAAATTATACTGATTCATTAAAACTTCCGCGACCTCTGCAATCAGACCCTAAAAAACCATTTTCCCACTTAATCACCGGGATGGTTCTCCGAGCTTTTGCTGCTCATCCAGAATATCGTCAGTCCCCTGATGCCCATTACGCTGGGAAACTACTAATGAGTCGATTTTTCCAACGAGACAAATATAATGACCGACAAGATAAAAAACACTGGGAAAGTGTTTCTTTCCCGTTCTGGTTCACTAACATTGTTACTTCTCTTGATTCTTTGTATTTTTTAGGATTTAAAAAAGAAGAACCTCAGATAAAATTAGCCCTGGATTGGCTGCTGCCACAACAAAACACAGATGGCACATTCAATTTAAAACTTCTAATGATTAGAGATAAAGATTTAAAATACTGGGTAACCCTGGCTGTCTGTCGAATTTTCAAAAGGTATTATAATAAAGAGTAATGCGCCTAAATATGACTCAAAAATGGAATAATAAAATTTTCATGTGAAATTAG
The DNA here is from genome assembly GCA_964444115.1 of uncultured Methanobacteriaceae archaeon. GTDB lineage: Archaea > Methanobacteriota > Methanobacteria > Methanobacteriales > Methanobacteriaceae > UBA349. Next base: position 21,078 of record CAYUFT010000006.1, on the reverse strand, counting down.
ACCACTAAAAAGTTAATAAAAAATAACTATTTTTAAATAGGTTGAATATTAGATTTAATTTAGATTTCATGAGCTTTTATGGTAACTGTGTGATATAATGAACCTCTACGGCAAAATAAAAGAAATTGCAGAAAATGATGGTGTGGAATTTGTAGGGGTTGCTGATTTAACTCCAGCCAGACATTTTATTAAGGAATACGCGCGAGATCTCCTTGATAAATATCCCAAATCCCTTACTTTAGGACTAAGGTTATTAGATGATGTGGTAGATCAACTATCTACGGAAATGGATCGGCCTGAAGCAGTGAATTACTTGCACGCCTATGAAGTCACCAACCAGCGGTTAGATATTGTTTCCTATAAAATAAGTAATTTCTTACAAAAAGAGGGTTTTAGAGTCCTACCCATACCTGCTTCCAAGCGCTGTGATGACGAACGTATAGCAGCCGTTTTTTCTCATAAATTAGCCGCCCATCTGGCCGGTATCGGTTGGATTGGAAAAAGTTGTTTACTTATTAATCCTGAGGCAGGGCCCAGAGTGCGTTGGATTACTGTACTGACCAATGCCCCCCTGGAAGTTACAGGCAGTCCTATGGAAGATTCCTGCGGAGAATGTAACAAATGTGTAGAAGTATGTCCGGCCAAAGCATTTACTGGAAGAAGTTTTCATGCTGATGAGCCGCGTGAAGTACGATACGACGCTCGAAAGTGTGAGGAATACTTTAAAGACTTAGAAAAAGCTGGTGACATGCCTGTATGTGGATTATGTATCCATGTATGTCCCCATGGACAAAAATAGTAAAAATTATTTATTATATTATTTGATTTATAAAAAATAAGAATTTAATTAAATTTAATTATTTTTGGAATAGTTTAATTTTTATGGAAATATAGAAATAAAAAGTGAATAAGTATTATTCATACTTTTCATAACAAACAATCTCATCGATGGACTTTCTTGGAGTATTTACTGATCCATTATCTGCATATCCTAAAGTAAACATGGCCACAGCCCTTATTTCTTCGGGAATATCTAAAATTTCCTTAACTGCATCTTCACTATAGGCACCTAACCAGCAAGTACCCAAACCCATTTCAGTGGCCTCTAAAATCATGAAAGATACTGCAATTGACAAGTCCACAGTATAAGCGTATTGGCCGCAAGGCATAACTCTTTCTGATTCCGTGGAACAGGCCACAATAATTACTGGAGCTTGACCTATAAATTTTTGACCATTAGCAGCTTCCACCAGTTTATCACGAGTCTCTTGATTTTTAACCACGATAAATTTCCATTCCTGCCTATTTGCTGCGGAAGGTGCGATTCTGGCCGATTCTAAAATTTTATCTAGTTTCTCATCTTCTATTTCCTTGTTCTGGTATTTTCTAATACTTTTTCTTTTAGATATAGCTTCAAAAACTTCCATGATCTCACCAAGCAAGATATTTAGTTAATTTCATTAATAGAATATTATTTTAAATGATATTTCAAATTATTGATAGTTAAATGAATATTTAAAATGATAAATACTCGTTCTTTAATATGAAAATTAACTTTTTACAAAAACTGATAAAAAATAAAAATAAATAAAATAAAAAATTAAAAAATAATTTTAAAATGTTTAAAATGCTTTAAAAAGTTTTCTTAATCTTCTGCGTCCATCATTTCGCCGTAAGCAACTTCAATCTCACAGCCTTTAGGACCACAGCAGAAATGTTGTAAATCGAATTTTACCATCATGTTTTCACCTCAAGTTAGTAGTCAACACAATACTATAGTTACTTTTTGTATTTAAAAGGGTACTAACAAAAACCATATATACTTACAAAAAGTATACTAACTAACATAAGTTATACCATAATAATGCAAAAATTTTATTTATTCAATTTTAATAAAATCAAATTCTAATATCAAATCAGGTGATATAATGACAAATGGAGAAAAAAATAAAAATAGTGCTGAAAAAGAGCATATGTGTTCAGTAGAGGCTGCTATTAATGAAATAGGTGGCAAATGGAAACCATTAGTTTTATATTCTCTAAAAGATGGAAAACAACGATTCAGTGAAATCAACAATAAATTGCCCGCCATAACTCAAAGAATGCTCACTAAAACCCTGCGAGAGCTGGAAAGTGATGAAATAATACATAGGAAAGTCTATGCAGAAGTTCCTCCACGCGTAGAATATCGTTTAACTGCTAAGGGAGATTCAGTAATGCCTATATTAGATTCATTGTGCCAATGGGGAAAGGATTACTGTGAATATGAAGACGATATAGAGGATTAAAATGTATGTGGGAAAAAGAAGAAATGAAAAAGAGAAAAAGCTAATTTTTACCCGATTATATTTAACTAATTATCCTACTTGTTTTGACTTATTTATTTGCTTTATTAGAGTAACTGCAAATACTCCTGCCCCAAATCCATTATCAATATTTACCACCGCAATTCCCGGTGCACAGGACTGCAGCATCGAGTAAAGAGCCGTGAAACCACCTTCTCCCACACCATAACCCACCGAAGTAGGCAGACCAATTACAGGAACATCAACCATACCGGCCACTACTGAAGGAAGGGCCCCCTCCATTCCAGCAGCCACAATAATCACTTGCACCTCTTCTTGCACCATGTGATCTAGATGAGAGAATAAACGGTGAATTCCAGCCACACCCACATCATAGGAAGCAATTGTTTCACAACCAGCTTCCTGGGCCACTACCCGAGCTTCTTCTGCTACAGGAATATCTGAAGTTCCTGCTGTGATTATTCCAACTTTTCCGATTTGATTAATGGTCTTTTTTTCATCTTTAATAACTAAAATACGTGCCCTTTCATTATAGTCCAATTCTAGGCCTTTTTTAATTAAAGGTTCCAATTCACCACATATATTATCATATCTATCTTTTTCAAGACGGGTGACCATCATATGGGCCAAATCTGCACATCTTAAAATAATTTTTACGATTTCGTGGTCTTTCTTTCCTGATGCAAAAATGGCCTCTGGAAATCCAGTGCGTGACTCCCGGCACATATCCAGCTTGGCAAAATCTCCCACTTCCATTATCTGATTATCTTTAATAAGTTTTTCAGCATCTTCAGGGGATATTTCTCCCTTGGAAAGTCTTTCAAGAATTTGCATCATTTTATCACCAGTATACTTATTAATTCAGTTGAATTCCTTTAAATTCTATTTACAATAATTATTATTAATTAAAATTTATGTGGAATTTATTTAACATTTACACTTAAATTAATGCCATCTTAATGTATTATCCATAATAAATATATAAAGATAAATATTTAAAAAGAGTGATGATACACTGGAAATACATGCCCGGACAAGTTACAAAATGTTCATTAAATATAATATTATACATCATAAAATCATTAAATATCAATTAATATTCTGATATAATTCAACAAATCAGCAAAATTATTGAATAATCTAATAAATTTTTATAAAATTATTTACTAATTAAATATTAAATATTAATTAATAATTGATATAATCTATTTAGATATTTTATTTAGAGAACTAATGGAATATATAGAATATAATTATTAACTGAGGTGTGAAATTGGATAAAGCCCGAATACTGGTTCAGGGAATTGTGCAAGGCGTGGGTTTCAGGCCTAATGTTTATCGATTAGCCCGAGGACTTCACCTTACTGGTTATGTGAGAAATCTGGGAAATATAGTGGAAATTGTCTTAGAAGGAGATAAAAATAAAATAAAACAATTTTCAAAGGATATTCAAAGCAAAAAACCCCCAATTTCTAAAATATCCTCATTAAAACTGGAATGGATTGAAAATGAAGAAGAATATTCTGATTTTATCATTCTAGAAAGTTCATCAAATTTTTCAGGCTCCGCCGTAATTCCACCAGATGTGGCCACTTGTGATGCCTGTTTAAAAGAAATAAACACCCATAGCGAGCGTAGATATGCCTATCCATTTACTGCTTGCACCGATTGTGGGCCTCGTTTTACAGTAATTGATTCCATCCCCTATGATAGAGAAAGAACCAGTATGGACGAATTTCCACTCTGTCCTTCATGCGCAAAAGAATATAAAAATCCTGAAGACCGCCGATATCATGCCGAGGCCACATGTTGTCCAGAATGTGGGCCAGAAGTCTTTTTATATAGTTGTTGCCGTTTTGATGTAGATAATCCCATTAAAGAGACCGCTAAGCTTCTAGATGAAGGGAATATCTTGGCCATAAAGGGACTTGGTGGAACCCACCTAGTATGTAAGGTTACTGAAGAAGATCCTGTTTTGAAGTTGCGTGAAAGACTGGGAAGATTTAATCAACCATTTGCTTGTATGTCTCCTGATGTGGACACCATTAAAAAATTTGCTACCATTTCCCCTGAAGAAGAAAATGTCATTATATCACGTCGCAGACCCATAGTAGTTTTAAAAAAGAGTGGAAATTATTTTTTTGCCCCATCTGTGGCCCCTGAATTGCACAATATAGGAATTATGTTGCCCTATTCAGGATTACAGCACATTTTATTCCAACATACTAACGAGCCAGCTTATATCATGACTTCAGCCAATATGCCTGGAGAACCTATGCTCACCAGAAACACAGATATTGTGAAAAAGTTGGATGGAATTGCTGATTATTTCTTACTTCACGATCGAAAAATTATTAATCGTTGCGATGATTCAGTAGTTCGCTTTAGAGGAGAATATATGGCATTTATTCGCCGCTCTCGAGGATATGTTCCCGAACCTTATGATTTATCGCACATTTCAGAGAATATTAATGTGCTGGCCCTAGGACCAGAGATTGATGTAACATTTTCTCTTCTCAAAGAAGGCAAATGCTACCTATCACAGCATATAGGAGATACCAGTAAATTTGCTACCTATGAGTACTTACAAGAAGCCATTAAACACATGATGATTATTACCCGTACTGATTTTGTTGATTTAGTGGCCTGTGACCTCCATCCACAATTTTTCACCACTAAATTGGCCCATGAGCTGGCTGAAAAGTATTCTTGCCCAGTTTTACCAGTGCAACATCATCATGCCCATGGTGCAGCCCTTGCTGTGGATAATAAAGTGGAAGAAATGATCTGTATTGCTGCCGATGGTGTAGGTTATGGAAATGATGGAACCGCTTGGGGAGGAGAAATATTACACATAAATGGTGCAGAATATGAAAGAATGTCAAGTTTAATGCCACAAAAAATGGCGGGTGGAGATTTATGCACCAAATATCCTGCAAGAATGCTGGTTTCCATGTTGCAGGAATATTATGAACCATCCCCACTTCGAAAATTATTAATTAATAATTATCTGGCCTATTTCCCTCATGCCCAGACCGAAATAGATCTGGTACTACAGCAGTTAGAACGTAATGTCAATGTTGGAGTTAGCACCAGTACCGGACGTGTACTGGATGCTATTGCTGCAGCGTTGCATATCTGTGGTGAACGTAGTTATGAAGGCGAATGTGCCATGAAATTGGAGTCCATGGCCTATAAAAGTACAAAAAATCTGGATATGTCCTTTGAAATTAAAAAACATGACGGTAGAGATGTTTTAGACACATCTTTGATTTTAAAAGAAGTTATGGAAAATATTAAAAATGGGGAATCTGTTCCAGATATTGCACAGGCCTCTCAAAGAACTCTAGCTGAAGGTATGGCTTCTTTAGCCATTAAATCAGCAGATAAAAAAAATTTGGACATTATTGGTGGAACAGGGGGAGTTTTCTACAACGAATCCATAAGTTTAGCCATTAAAGATTACATAGAAAATCAGGAATATCGTTTTGTGCAGCACAAAAACTCCTGTGCGGGTGATGGCTCTGTATCACTTGGTCAGGCCGCCATTGCTGCTATTAAATATAAATAAAACATATTTTAAATATTTTTTTTATTTAATTATCTTCTAATCAGAATTTTCTAGCAGATAATCATATCTAATTAAGCTTCTTTTTGTTTTGGTCTTTTTTAAATGAAACTTAGGATATAATTAATTTGAATAAAATATTGGATTAAATAAAAAAATAATAAAAAAAGAAAAAATGATTGAAGCAACTATTCCTTGGTTGATATTTCAATATCTTCCAGGAATTGTTCTGCTCTCTCTTTAAGAGTACCATACAATCTTATGAGTGATTTTAATTCGTCTATGGCTTCCCATTGACCACTTATTATTCTCTGTTCTATATTAAGCAGTTTGGACCATTCATCCCCTGAGGGAAGTTGCTTTCTGCCTAATGCCTCTTCTGTGATATCTACTTGGAAAGTATTTTGATTAATGATGATATTTACTGTAATGTCTTGGGGCATGTCATAGTATTTTCTGGGCCGTCCCCGCTCAATTTTTTTAAATGAAGATCTCAGCAATCCTAACTCTTCCATTGCCCTTAAATGCTCAATTATAGCTTTTTGACCAATTTCAAGTTCTTTAGAAATTTGACTCACGAATCTAGGTTCTTCTCTAAGAAGATTAATGATTTCACGTCGGGTACGGCACCCCATAACATCTAGTATGGCCTCTATGTCCGTATTATCAAATGAATTTTGAGTCATCACTATACTATTGTAGAAAGGTTTATATAACCTTTTGTAACTATAATCAATAGGGTTGCAATTGTATAACCTTTGGTAACTTTAATAAGTAACCAGCATATAATTAATATGAAATTTCGTTGCAGATTAGTTGCTTATACAAGAACTAATTAAATGAATTTTCAAGAAATAATATTTATTTACAAATATATTTTGAATTAAAGAATGATTAAAGATTAAAATTAATATTGAGTTAATATATTTTCTTTAATCAATTTTGATCAAGTGAAAGGTGAACTAATGTGTGGAGACGATGAATTTAAAAAGCTTAAAGAAGAGCTAAAGAAAAAAAAATCCCTGCTTGATGAGAAAGGAACTTCACTCCAAGAAGCTCTTGATAAGCTGGAAGAAGTGGAAGAAACACTCTCAGAAAAAGAAAAAGACTTGGAAGAAAAAGAAGAAAAGATAGCAGAATATGTATCTCACATGCAGCGCCTGCAGGCTGATTTTGAAAATTACAAAAAACACACTGAAAAACAGCAATCCCAGACCATTGCTTATGCCAATGAAGGGTTAATATTAAAGATACTGGACGTTTACCAGGACTTCGAGCGCGCCTTGAATACATGTGAAACCGCAGAAGAACTGCGAGAGGGCTTGGAAATTATTTACAGCAAACTCAAAAACACCCTGGAAAAAGAAGGTCTAGTGGAAATCCCAGCCCATGGCGAAAAATTCGATCCATTCAAACATGAAGCCCTTATGGCCGAAGATAATGAAGATTATGAAAGTGGAATGGTTATTGAAGAGTTGGCCAAAGGATACGCCTTAAAAGATAAGGTAATTAAGTATTCCATGGTAAAAGTCTGTAAAAAATAAAAAATATGGTAAGCTGTTAAAATTTAAGTTTTAAAAAAAAAACACGATTGATAGTTCAAAATCTTTAAATAAAAATAAATAAAGTTTATATAAATTTTTAAGAGTTAGAGGTGAAATTTATGGCAAAAAAAGAAAAAATTATAGGAATTGATTTAGGAACAAGTAACTCAGCAGCAGCAGTACTGGTTGGAGGAAAACCAACAGTCATACCAAGTGCTGAAGGTGCTTCACAGTATGGTAAAGCTTTCCCAAGTTATGTGGCCTTCACAGAAGACGGTCAAAGATTAGTAGGAGAACCTGCCAGAAGACAAGCTGTTACTAACCCTGAAAATACCATCAGTGCTATTAAAAGAAGTATGGGGACCAGTACCAAAGTAAATGTTCGTGGAAAACAATACACTCCTCAAGAAATATCTGCTTTCATCTTACAAAAAATTAAAAAAGACGCCGAATCCTTCCTAGGAGAAGAAGTTAAAAAAGCAGTCATTACTGTTCCTGCTTACTTTGACGACAACCAAAGGACTGCTACCAAGGACGCAGGAACCATTGCTGGTTTGGATGTAGTGCGTCTGGTAAATGAACCTACTTCAGCCAGTTTAGCCTACGGTGTGGACAAAGAACAGGAAGAAGAATTAGAAATCATGGTTTTCGATTTCGGTGGTGGAACATTAGATGTAACCATTATGGAATTTGGTGGAGGAGTATTTGAAGTAAAATCTACCAGTGGGGACACCAAATTAGGTGGAACCGATATGGATAACACCATAATGAATTATCTGGCCAGTGAATTCAAGAAAGAAACTGGAATCGACCTGATGCTTGATGATCAAGCAGTACAAAGATTAAGAGAAGCCGGTGAAAAAGCCAAAATCGAACTTTCAACCACTTTAACCACTGAAATTAACTTACCATTCATTACTGTAGCTGCAGATGGCCCTAAAAATCTGATTCACACCTTAACCAGAGCCAAATTAGAAGAACTGGTTGATCCAATTATCAAAAAGTGTTCAGGACCAATGCAACAAGCCATTTCTGATGCCAAAATGAGTAAAAACGATGTGGACAAGATTATTCTGGTAGGAGGACCAACCAGGATGCCCGTTGTTCAAAAATTCGTGGAAGAATTCATTGGAAAAACCATTGAAAGAGGAATCGACCCTATGGAATGTGTGGCTATGGGCGCCGCTATCCAGGGTGGAGTACTGGCTGGTGAGATTAAAGATCTCGTTTTACTAGATGTAACTCCACTATCTCTCGGAATTGAAACCTATGGTAACGTATCCACAAAATTAATTGAAAGAAACACCACCATCCCTGCTAAAAAGAGCCAAATATTCTCTACCGCAGCAGATAGCCAAACATCTGTGGACATTCACGTCCTGCAAGGTGAAAGGCCAATGGCACATGATAACACCACCCTTGGACGATTCCAACTTGTGGGAATACCACCAGCACCAAGGGGAGTTCCTCAAATTGAAGTAACCTTCGACATAGATGCTAATGGTATTATGAATGTATCTGCCAAGGATATGGGAACTGGTAAAGAACAAGCCATAACCATTACTGCTTCAACCAAATTATCCCAGGAAGAAATCGATCAAAAGGTTAAAGATGCTGAAATGCACGCTGAAGAGGACAAAAAGAAACAAGAAGAGATTGAAGTCAGGAACAACGCAGACTCCATGATTTACACCTCTGAGAAAACCTTAGAAGAACTAGGAGACAAAGTTCCTGGCGATAAAAAGGAAAATGTGGAAAAATTAGTGGGAGAACTTCGAGAACTGGTTACTGGTGACGATGTTGCTGCCATTAAGGAAAAAACCGAAGAGCTAACCAAAATAGTTCAGGAAATTGGTGCAGCCATCTATCAACAAGCACAACAAGAACAGGCCCAGCAACAACAAGGTCAAGGCCAAGCTGGAGCAGAACAGGAAAATTCAGGTAATGCTGCTGACGATGACACCATCGATGCTGACTACGAAGTTAAAAAATAAGTCAGAAATGAAGAATTGGATTAGCAGAAATAGAAATTTTGATAAATAGAGTTAAAATTAGTGATATTCATTAAATTTAACTTGATTTATCTTAATTCTATTATTCTCATCTTCAATTTTTTAATTATAAAAAATCAAACATTTATTTGAATCCACTATCAAAATCATTAAATAATTTCAGAACATGTATTTTAAAATAATTTTAATTTAATCTATATATACTTAATAAACTTTAATTACTATTCACACTAACTTATTCATTATAAAAATTAAGAATTTAAAAATTCATTACTTGAATCATTATGAAGTTATTATACTGATTTTATTTACGATTCCAACATCAATCTAATCTAAGGTGAAAATACAATGGCAGAAAAGCGTGATTATTATGAGGTTCTAGGCGTAGAGAAAGGAGCCGATAAAAAAGATATTAAAAAGGCCTACCGAAAACTGGCCATGAAGTACCACCCAGATGTAAGTGAAGATCCAGAAGCATCAGATAAATTTAAAGAACTCAGTGAAGCGTATGGTGTACTTTCTGATGAGGAAAAAAGAGGCACTTATGACCAGTACGGACATGCTGGAATGAATGGATTCACCCAGGAAGATATATTCAACAATATAAACTTCGAAGACATATTCCGTGGATTTGGAGGTTTCGATGTAAACAACATATTCGACATGTTCGGATTTGGGGGAGGAAGTAGAAGACAAGGGCCACAAAGAGGAGCAGATGTTTATTACGACCTGGAAATAACGCTAGAAGATGCATTTAATGGATTAGAAACTGACATACAAGTACCTCATACCAAAACATGTCCCGTATGTGAAGGTAGTAGGGCTGAACCCGGCACCAGCACTTCCACTTGCCAAACTTGTGGAGGAAGTGGACAGATTCGCCAGGTGAACAACACATTCCTGGGTCAGATGGTAAATATCAGACCATGTCATGACTGTCATGGAGAAGGAACCATGGTAGAACATCCTTGTAGCAATTGTCATGGGAGGGGAATTGTTAAACAAACCAGCAGCATTCATATTAAAGTCCCACCAGGAGTTGAGACTGGTTCTCGTTTAAGGGTTAGTGGAGAAGGCGAAGTAGGTACTCATAGCGGACCATCAGGTGATTTATACGTAATGATGCATGTAAAAAATCACAAGATCTTCCAAAGAGACGGGGCCAACATTTACCATGAAAAACCTATTAGCTTTGTTCAAGCATCTTTAGGAGATTCTGTAGATGTGCCTACACTAGAAAAACCAGTAGAACTTAAAATACCCGCCGGAACTCAAAGTGAAACAACTTTCCGTCTTAAAGGTCAAGGCATGCCTCACCTAAGATGGAATGGAAAAGGAAACCTCTATGTTAAAGTTAAAGTGGTTACTCCGCGTAAGTTAAGCACCAAACAAAAAGAGCTCTTACAGCAGTTCGCTGACATAAGTGGAGAAGAAATTCATAATGCAGATAAGGGTTTTTTTGATAAGGTAAAAGATGCTATCAATCACTAGGACATATGCATGGTTTGGTGATTAATTAAATCACATTTAAAATCAAAAATACTTATTTTATTATTTCTTATTTTAATTTAAACGGAATTGAATACAAAATTCATGTCATTGAATTAGTGGATACACATATATAGTTAACTCTAGAGCACTTAAATAGAATTTTCAATGATTCTATTAATTTTTATTAATTTTCCATTTTCTAAGATAAATGAAGAGTCTAAATATTTATCAAAATTAGAGTCATGATCATCAGATAAAATTAGAATAGATGTTTCATTCTTTATTTTATGGAATAACTCCATTAATTTAATGGTTTTTTCATTATTTAAATCTCCAAAAGGTTCATCGGCTACTATTAAACTAGGTTCATTTATCAGTGCCCTTGCCAGAGCGGTTTTTTGTTTTTCAAAGTGAGAAAGATCATCAGGCAACATATCCTTTTTCTCACTAAATTCTAAAAGCTCCATAACCTGAATGGCCTTTTGCTCATTTTTATTAATCATAGGGAGCATTATATTTTCTAAAGCAGTTAAATAAGGCATTAAGTTTCCCCATCGGAGCATAGTTCCTATTTTTTCCCTTCTCAAAACACTCCTTTTTGATAAAGATAAATCCAAAACAGATTCATTATTTAAAAAAATATCCCCTATTGTGGGAATATCCATTAAAATTATTAAATGAAATAAAGTTGTTTTTCCAGACCCTGCAGGGCCAGCAATAATATTCAGAGAATTTTTTTTGACTTTAAAATTAACTTCACTGAGCGCAATTAATTTCATCTCAGCATCATCATATTCTTTATGAACATCCCTGAATTCTAAAACTGAGCTATCCATGTCTTAAAACCTCATTTGGATCAGTTTTTGTATGAAACCATACTGAAAATAATGCAATTAGGGCACTTAAAATAGCAGTGAGTATGATAACTAATATTGGCAACCACCAGGGCAAAATAATTGAAATAGAAATTATTTTAACAAAATTAGTAGCTGCAAAAATAATCAGTGACCCCAAAATAGTTCCCACCACCGCACCTAAAAACCCCAATAAAGCTGCTTCTATTAAGTGGGTCGCAGAAACTTGAAAGGTAGTAAAGCCCATCAATTTTAGTAGAGCTATTTCTCTTCGTCGTTCCACAAGATTCATATCCATAGCATAAGTTATTCCAAAAATACCAACTAAAAATACTAAACTGGCCAATATATCCACCAGGTAAATGAGGTTAGTTAAAATCTGGCTAATGAATCCGGTAGCTTGAGAATTATTGAAATTCAAGCCAAAAGTAGTGTTAAAAAAGTTTGTAACATTATTGAGCAATTCTTCACTAGTTAAGTTCAGATTTGATGTCTTATTAGTAGTCTGATTGGAAATTAAATTATTATCAATGGGCTGTTCTTCCTTTAAAAAAGTCTTCATTCCAATTCCAGAACTTAAAAGTAAAAGTAGAATTATAACACCAAATGCAATACGAATAATGGTAGAAAAATTTCTCCATTTATTCCGGCGTAAATTTTTATAAGAAAGTCTATAGATCCCCATTTTGTTCTTATTTTATTTAGTAAAAACTAATAAAAATACATTGCGCTGAAAATCATTATTTGTTCTTATTTTCAGTAACTAGATAAAAAAAATATATAAATTGAATTTTTAGGAGTTTATTATTTAAATAGTTTTTTATAAAATGAAAATTATTTTATGAAAATAGACTATATATTTATAAAAAAGGATGTGTTAATTAATGGATGATAAATTATCTAATGTTCCGAATACTCCTGAAAATAGAGATAAATGTCTATGTCCTGGATGTCCTGCATACAGTGGATGTATGGAAGGTAAAAAAGAAATTTTATATTGTAGTACTGGAGCAACCATTTGTGAACTTGAAAAATGGGGTTGTCATTGCCCGCGGTGTCCAGTGCAGCTAGAATATAAAATGGTGGGTCTCTTTTACTGTGAAAAAGGTGCTTTTAATAAGTAATTGAGAATTTATTTAATGAAAAAAGAAATTTATATAAATATTCTATTTAAATAAAACTATTTCTAATTTTGAGAGATGGCATGCCGGGAGTAACCCACTTTCTGTTTCAGCAGCATTCATCTAGGCGGACTACCTCTGCCTCGTACAGTTAGTCAACAGCAGCATTTTGCCCTTGCATCCCACGGATTGGCCGTTTCACCGTTCCTTTTAATGTCGTTCAACTTTTTCGAGAAAGCATCATGTTCATTCATTAAAAGACGTGTCGTTTCTGCTCCAGAGTCTAACTTCTCAGCAAGTACCTCACAGTACCGCGGTTCTGTATGATGAGTGGAGTTTCCTCAGTTTAAACCCTAAAAAGGGAAACCGGTGGCTGCTCTTCGGCTTGCCATCAATTAATTAAATATACTAACAATCATTTTTTATAATATAAAAATCTATTTGTTGAATTCCAATTGATTCAAAGTTTAGCAGCATTTAGATATATTTCCATGTTAATTATTAGTCATTAGTTTCATTGTGTTTTTGTGAAAAGTACATTAGAGTCTTTTTATAATCATGATAGAATTAATATTATTTAATTTAATTGGGATTTATAGGTTATTTATGAATTATCTTATAATTTTAATAAACAATAATTTTTATTAATAGAAAGTTATAAATTAATATGAGTGATTAATTTAACTTTAAAATTATCAGGAATTAAATAATAATTTTATTTACTAAAATCATCATGTTCATTAAATTAGAGAATATTGCGAGGATTAAATTATAAAATGTGATAATAGGGGGATATTATGACAGAAAATGTGTTGATAGTGGAAGACGATGGTATTTTCGCTATAGAACTACAGAAAAAAATTAAATCGTGGGGATATGAAGTTCCTAAGATTGCTTTGTCAGGAAAAGAAGCTTTAAAAAGAGTTGAATATAAAAATACTGATTTAGTAATTATGGAAATATCTCTTAAAGGAGAATTAGACGGCATTAGTGCTGCAAAAGTCATTGAAGATCAATTTGAAATTCCTATTGTTTTTTATAGTTCACATACCGATGATGAACATTTAAATAAAATTAAAACTTTTAAAAACGGTGACTTTGTTAGTAAAACCTGCCAAGATGAAGATTTAAAGTTTAGCATTGAAAATCTTCTTAAAAAAGGTGGTAGCATGGAAAAAACAGTTGAAAATGTTCAAAATATTTCAGAATCTGCCCTTGATATCAAAGAAGGATTGGGAGATTATTATAAAGCCCATGAAATAATTGAAACAGAATTCAAAAAACTGGAAGATAGTTTTTCAAAAGTTTACGGTGAGTCTATATCCCAAGAAAAAGAAATTGAACGCCTTATAAAAGCTGAAGAAAAGTATATGAACATCATATCTGAAAAAGACAAAAAACTGGCAGAAATGGGAAAAGTTCAAAGATCTTTAGAAGAAAAAATAAATCAGCACAAAAAAAGAAATGAAAAGCTGTTAAAAGAAACTGAAGACCTTAAAAAACATGTGAATTCTGTGGTGTCCATTTTAAATGAAGAATATGTTTAAATTATTTTATTTTTAAAATTAAGTAAGAAATAAAAGATGTTTGATATTTTAATATTAAAAATATATAATCATTAATTTTTTATTCTAAAATTTCGTTAATTATCCTGAAAAGTATAATCAATCTAGGCATTTTTATTTTTAAAGTAACAATCTTTTTATATTTAAAAATATTCAAAAACAATAAATAAAACAGGAAAAATACTAATTAAAAATTTAATACTTTATTTTAAATATAATTATAAAAAGAATAGCGGGGCCTAGATTTGAACTAGGGCTCTCGGGGTTATGAGCCCCGCGGGATCACCAGACTACCCCACCCCGCTGTAACTAAACATTAGTGGTATTCCTATATAAAGGTTTCCCTCAATTTTTCAAAATTAAGAAAAAAAGTTATACAATATTATTTCAAATAATGAAAAATGACCTTATCACTATTAATTTTAGCTAACCTGTTGAATTAAGAAGAATTCTCTTCTTCCACACCTTCAATATTTTTGAGCCTTTTATCCAAGGAATCCATTCTTTTATTAGTATAACCTCGATACTCATCGAATCTATGTTCTAATTCACCAATATTACGAGTAGCTACATCCATTCTTTTTTCAAGATCGTTAACATCAGTTTTAGTTGCTAAATCCCAGTCTTTTATTAATTCATCACTTTTCTCATCTAAAAAAGCATCAATTCTGTTGGAAAGAACATCAGTACTAATAGGAACCTCTTTAACTTTTCCCATTATTTTATCGCCCATGCCAGACATTTTTTCCCCTACACCTGCTGTTTTTTGTCCCATTGCAGACATAGACTCATGACCGCCACCTACACGATCTCCAAACTCATATACTTGACTTTTAAATTTACCAACACTGGCATTGTTAGAATTTTGTAAGTAATAATAAAATAGTACTACAATCGCTCCGGCCAATACAAGAATTGCCAGTAAGGATATAGCATCCATTTTTAATCCCCTTTAACCTTTTTCATATTTTTGTCTAGTTCTGATTCCTTATTCTCAATCTCATTGAGCATTTTCTGCAGTTTCTTGAACTCAGTTTGGGCTTCTAATCTAGCCAATCTCTCACTTATTTCAGTATGGAGATAACCAATTTCAGCCATTAATTCCGAAGTACCTTGGCGAATATTAATTAGGTTATCTTGCTGGTCCTTAGGTAATGGAATAGCCGTTTCCATTAATCTTTTAGACTCTAGATCTTTTTCCACCAGAGATATCTTTTTGAGTTCTATTTGTTTATCCATTAGAATAGCATTATTTTGAGTTTCCCTAACTCTTCTCCACTGAATAACTACTACTACTATAGCTATTAATGCAATTACAGCAATTATTAACAGAAAAATATTTTGTGGTATCACAAATGTACTTGAAGCCATAATTTCCCTCCATTTATTTTTTGGATGGTATCATATATAAAAATTCTTATTTAATACTATTTCTAAGTCATCATGCGCATAGTTTGTTTTTTTAAAAATTAGCTTAATTAAAAACTTTAAAAGTAATAATTCCTATGAATTATCCTTAAAAGAATCATTTGGAAAAATGAAATAGTATAAATCTATTAAAGCATAACTAAAAAATATAAAAATTAATGTTAAATTTTAATCTTATGTATTAATATAAAATTCAGTAATTTTTAAATAGTAAAATCGTGATCTTATGATGGAATCCTATGAAAAAGCAGGCAAAATTGTTTCTCAAGTTAGAGAAGATGCATTAAAAATAATTAAAGACGGACTACCAATTATAGACCTTGTAAATTTTGTAGAAAGTCAAATTATTGAAAAAGGAGGATTTCCTGCTTTTCCGTGCAACGTATCAATTAACGAATTAACTGCACATTACACCTCCCCTCCCGGAGATGAAACTCTTATTAAATCTGGTGATCTGGTTAAACTTGACCTTGGAGCTCATGTAAATGGTTATATCGCCGATAGTGCATCATCCATTCTGGTCGAGGGATATCAAAATCTGGACGAAAGCCAGTACAGTGAAGATTTAGCTCAAAAAAATCTTAAAATGATTGATGCCTCAAGAGAAGCATTAAACAATGCATTAAGTACCATAAGAGCAGGTGTAGAACTTGAAAAAATCGGCAAAGTAGTGGAAAATACCATACATGAGTATGGTTTTAAACCTGTGGCCAATTTAACTGGGCACAGTATGGAACAGTGGATTCTCCACTCAGGACTTTCCATTCCCAATATTGGAGAAAAAAATGGCCATAAATTAGAAGAAGGAGATGTTTTAGCGGTGGAACCCTTTGCTACTGATGGGGTAGGGTATGTAACCGACATGCACCAAACATACATTTTCCGTTTCTTACGAGACAGACCCATGCGAATGTTGCACGCCAAAAAAGTCATGAGCACTATAAAATCAGAATATAAAATACTCCCATTTGCTGAGAGATGGCTTTTAGATTCATTTGATGAAAAAAGACTTACTTCATCCATGCGAGTGTTAATTAAATCCCGGGCAATCTATCCCTATCATGTACTTAGAGAAAAAAGTGGGGCCTGGGTTTCTCAAGCAGAACACACAGTTATTGTTGAATCAGATGGTTGTAAAATTATTACAGAATAAAAATCTAAAAATAAATAAAGTTGAGGGATAGTGTTAAGCATTATTTCATATCATTCCCCTTCTCAGCCTTTTATTATTTCATATAAAATGCTATTTAATCACCTGAAATATTATCCCTAAAAATCATTGTGAAATTTTTGCCATTAAATCCTGAGCTTTTTTTATTCCTTCAGATTCATTTAGGTGTTGATAATAATCTAGTGCTTCTTGAAGAATTTCCCTTGCCATTGGGTTATGTCCTTTTTTATCATAAATAAACGCCAAATAATAGAGACTTTCAGCAGCTACATACATATCTTCAGATTCAAGTGACTCATTATAAGCCAGCTCAAAATAATACTTTGCTTGATCAAAATTTTTCCTTCTGAAATAGGTGATGGCCCTAAGCATCAAATTAGATTTCTTTTTTTGCCTTTTCTTTGATCTTTTATAAAAGTAGTAAATAATTCCATAAATATAAACCATTACTATGACTAAAAAAGCAATTAAAACATCCATAAAAACACCCACCTATTTCAAATAAGTGTATAATTAATTAATCCAAAATAAAAATAAAGAAAAAGAGAATTTAAAATGGTACTGGTAGTCCCATTTCTTTTCTCTTGTCGATGGTTTTCTGGTTTTTCTCTTTCTTCTGAGCAGATAATTTTTGTAGAAGGTCGAGTCCCGGTTTAACATTAGCTATGTCTTTGGTCTCGAATGCTCCTGCTTCAACTGCTTGTTTGAAGATAGAATCTCCACCATCGGTTCGGGTAATAACTGTGGACCATCCATCAGGTGAACCAACAGATCCAGTGGACACATCACCTAATTCAGCCACGTAGTCCAGACAGACGTTACATCCGCTTTGTTCATATCCGTGGGTTTCTTTAAGTGGTATGCTTAAGACTTCGTCCTGAGTGTATACCCAGAATTTACCTTTACCAATGTCCATTTTTTCTACTAATTCCATACTGACTCCCATTTTCTCTGAGATGAAAGTTTCTAGAGAAGCATATGGGAAGTTTTCCATACAGTAAATACCAATCAATAACTTGATCTTATCAGCTAAGAATCGTACACCGAATGGGTAGGACTGCATTTTTCTGATACCCATGGTTTGACATGGAATAGCAACAGTTCCTAATTTTTCAATACCGTATTGCCGTACAGCTTTCTTTAACATCATTACATTAGGGGAGAAAGTATACTTGGTACCAGCAGCTGCGATGATCTCATCAGCAGACATGGCTACCATTGGTTCTGGTTTCCAGAATTCATCAGTAGGTCCAGCAACTACGGCTCCTTCAATGATTTTTTCTTCTAGTGCAAAGGCTAATAAACCGGTGACAATTCCACCGTCTTGAGAGACTTTTTGGATCTGTTTATCGGTTGCTCTTGCAGAGACTATTTCTTTGTAAGTACCTAAAACCATTTTTCCAGCCTCCTATAGTCCTAAGTCCTTTTTGATTTGTTCTTCTGGGAACCAACTTCGTGGGCACTGTACATAACAGATTCCGCATTTTACACATCGGTCACCATTAACTTCTGGTCGCCCATTAGTCATACTAACAGCTCTGGTTTGGCAGGCCATGGCACAGGTACCGCATCCGATACATAAAGCCTGATTGACCACGTATTTTTGCAGATCACATCCGCATCCTTCGGTCATTCCTGCTAAATCTATCATAGGCTGTAAATAGTCCATGTCTCCATTAATTAAAGCTACTACTGTTTTAGCGATAATTTCTGGGGATGGTGGACATCCTGGTATTGCACAGTCCACTTTAATCAAATCAGCAATAGGCACGAATGATTCGTGATCTGGTCTTGCTTGTTGTCCACCCCGAGAGTATCTAGTGAAACATCCGGTAGCGGAACATGATCCATAAGCACATACCATTGCTGCTTTTTCCCTTACTTCCATTAATTCATGCAGGCTATGTTCATCCTGCAAACAGACAGACCCTTCTACGAGTGCCAGATCCATTTCCGGCATTTCCCATACATCTGCTAGGGTTTGTCCATAAACAATATCCACCATGTTGGTGAGTAATTCGGCGAGAATGTCGTAGTTTTCACTTAACGACATAATGTCTCCGGTACATCCACTCAAGTGAATGTAACCAATTCTTGGTTTTGCATTTTCTTCGGCCACTTTTTCAACCTCCTGTTCTGAAGCTCCAACTTGTCCTGATTTTGCTGGTTTAGGCTCCTCATTAGCTGGTTTAGCCCCTATTCCTAATAATCCCTTTAATTTGGAAATCAAGCTCATATTGCTAAACCCCTATCTCCTTTAAAATCATTTTAATGGCTTCGGGAATAGCTTTTTCAATAGAGGGACTAAGTCCCATGACCACATCAGGGGCAGAGATTTCTTCTGGTTTACATCCAATAACCATAACATCAATTTTTTCATTGAGTTCATGTAATGGCTGGTTTACTGGCCAGGAATGCATGTTTTCATAAGATCCTTTGGGGATTTCATCCACTTCGAATTTCCTCAGCGTACCTGGTTCTGCTTTAAATTCTACAATATCCACCACAATCATTTTTTTCCAGGAATCGTGGGGAAGTGAAAATACGAAATGGGGGCCTCCCGTTCCGGCGTCGATAAACATGACATTATCTGGTCGCTCGTCTTCGTTTTCTTTGAAATATTCTTCAAGTGACTCAATCACTGCTGGGCCGAATCCGTCGTCCTTAAAAAGGACATTTCCGCATCCGACAACTAATATCTCTGCATCGTATGGCATTTTATTCCCTTTTTAAAGTTCCATTAAAGTCTGACCATTTCATTTTTAATGACACTACTGTCCTCGTCGTCTACTACAATTACGTGAGTAGCACATGAAAGACATGGATCATAAGCTCGGATGACATGGGGTCCAAATTCGTGGTGGAATCCTTCAGTTGCAGGTCCCATAGTTGGTATGTTCCAGGTTGTTGGGACTAAAGCACTGTAGAACTGAGTTTTACCATTGGCAATTTGTGCCATGTGCACATCCAGTCCTCTTGGTCCTTCAATAGCACCAATTCCTAATTTATTAGTACCAGTTATATCAAAGTCAGCTTGAGCAGGAGCAGAAGTGTCCAGATCATCCAAAATAGCTATA
The DNA here is from genome assembly GCA_964444115.1 of uncultured Methanobacteriaceae archaeon. GTDB lineage: Archaea > Methanobacteriota > Methanobacteria > Methanobacteriales > Methanobacteriaceae > UBA349. The sequence continues at coordinate 941 of CAYUFT010000006.1, read as the reverse complement.
GCTCTGGATAAAGCTGTTTTCATCTCATATGCTCGAGCTACGTGCTGAGCAACTACACCAGTGTCTTTAAATCCGCCGAATACTGAAGCTCTTGCTCTTGGTCCTACTTCTACATTTACTCCATCGTATAATGGAATAGTGGAACAAGCTCTGTGGCCAATTTCAGCGTCATCGTACCAGCTTTCTGGCATGATTTCAGTAAATCTGTCCAGATCAAACTTGGTTCGGTCACCATATATTTTGTCACTAGCTAAAGTTGGCTGATTGTGAACACCTAATCCTTTTGGTAGGTCTTTATCAGCAATTAAACCAATCATTAAATCAACGTGTTCGTCGACTTTAGGTTTTAATTGTTTTAATCTTGCGTATAAGCGCTTTCTGGCTAATTCACTGATGTTATCGGCCATTCCTCCAATCCGCACATCGGATGGATGAATACCTTCACCAGCTACCATGTCCACTACATACTGACAGTTTTTCCTGATTTCAGAAACAGAGTTTATGGCAGCAGCCATAAGGTTTTCTGGTACGAAATCAGCAGCTATCAGGAAATGGTGGATAGCATGGCTGTTTACATCGTGGGCCATAAGGGTTAACTCTCGTAGTTGTTGTCCTGCTTTAGGTACTTCTATGTCCAGTGAGTCATCAATGGCCTCAACTGAAGCTAGAGTGTGAGGTATAGGACAAACACCACAAATCCGCTGTACAATAACTGGAGCGGTTTCTGGAGCTTTGCCTGTAACTATTTTCTCAAGACCTCTAACAGGAGTAATACTGAAGTATCGTCCTTTGGTCACGATTCCTTCATCATCGACTTCCATGACAAGTTCTGCGTGTCCTTCTTGTCGTGATGTCGGCGATATAACAATCCTTTCGCTCAAATGTATGATCGGAAGAGCACACGTCTGAACTCCAGTCACGTGGCCTTATCTCGTATGCCG